>JBGSVU010000578.1:0-2459 GCA_041752775.1 Pirellulaceae bacterium
GACCGGCAAATTGGCTGGGCCACAATAGAAGTTGGAGCGAATGTGGTTTAGATTGGGATGCCTGACAGTGGGTCGCCCCAATCTCCGGAAAAGGACTTCGCAGACTGTCGCTGAAACAATGAACTGGTGCAAAGGAACTGGTGGATGACCGACAAATCGATGGCCGAGAGTGACCTGCAGTCGCTGAAACAGCTGGAATCAGCCTGGAAACAGATTCGTACCGAACTGTCGCGGGTGATCGTGGGCCAGCAGGAAGTGGTCGAACAGCTGTTGATCGCAATCTTTTCCCAGGGGCACTGCCTGCTGGAAGGCGTACCGGGACTGGCCAAGACCCTGATGGTCAGCACACTGGCTCGCACGTTGCAGCTGGATTTCAACCGGATCCAGTTTACGCCCGACCTGATGCCGAGTGACATTGTCGGTACCGAGGTCATCCAGGAAGACAAAACGACCGGCAAGCGCGAATTCCGTTTTCTGCCGGGTCCGGTTTTTGCCAACATTGTTCTGGCCGATGAAATCAATCGCACGCCGCCCAAAACCCAGGCCGCACTGCTGGAGGCGATGCAGGAAAAACAGGTGACCACCGGCGGGCAGCGACGTCCCCTCCCTGCTCCGTTTTTCGTGCTCGCCACGCAGAACCCGATCGAGCAGGAGGGAACCTACACGCTGCCCGAAGCCCAGCAGGACCGGTTCATGTTCAAGGTCTTTGTCGACTATCCGGGGTACGACGAAGAGTACCGGATCATCGACGTGACGACCGGAGCGGGGCTGGAGACGGTCAGCCAGATCCTTTCCGCCGACGATATTCTGAAAATGCAGCAGCTGGTCCGCCGCGTGCCGGCTGCGCCGCATGTGATTCACTATGCCTTGCGGCTGGTGCGGGCCACTCGCGTGCGGGACGCCGACTGTCCGGAATTTGTTCGCGAGCATGTCAGCTGGGGTTCGGGACCGCGGGGTGCCCAGTTCCTGATGTTGGGGGCCAAAGCCCGTGCGGCGATGAACGGTCGCACGTTTGCCACCACCGATGACGTTCGCGCGATGGCCAAACCGGTCCTGCGGCATCGCGTGATCACGAGTTTTGCTGCGGAATCGATCGGCATCAATGCGGACAGGGTGGTCGAACATCTGCTGAAGACTCTGCCGGAGCGCAGCAATGGTGACGCCGTGGCGCCGGAGCTGGCCGCTGCGTTTGCCTGACCGGAGATGCTGCACTCCGGTGAGCCGCGCTGGCGATCACTGCGGTGAAGCCGCAGGGTTGCAGCGCGGCGGGCGGTTATGGTGGCGGACCGGCGGGACAGATTGACCGCACAATTCCAGGGACTTTCCATGAACAAAAATGATCCGGCCAAAAACGACGGGACCCGTCAGGTGCTGGACGCGCGGACGCTGGAAAAAATTAAGCGGATCGACGTGCGGGCGCGGGCCGTCGTGGAAGGTTTCATCACGGGAAACCACCGCAGCCCCTACAACGGTTTCGCGGTGGAGTTCGCAGCGCACCGGGAGTATACCCCGGGCGATGATTTGCGGCATATCGACTGGCGGGTCTGGTCGCGAACCGATCGTCTGTACATCAAACAGTACGAAGAAGAAACCAATCTGAATTGCCATTTGCTGGTCGACCGCTCCAAATCGATGAAGTATGGGCAACATAAGGGTTGGAGCAAGTTCGACCATGCAGCGACTGCGGCGGCCAGCCTGGCATGGCTGATGAACCAGCAGCAGGACGCGGTCGGGTTGACATTGTTCAGCAATCAGGTCGATGTTTCGCAGCGGCCCAGCACGAACCAGAGTCAGCTGAAAATGCTGATGCACCAGCTGGAACAGGCGACTTGCGATGCGACGACCGAGATTTCGGCGGCGCTGCTGAATGTGGCGAACCAGTTCCGGCAGCGGGGGATGGTGGTTTTGATCAGCGATCTGCTGATGCCGCTGGAAGATCTGAAAAAGGCCCTCGCGCAGTTCCGTTTGCGCAAACACGACATGCTGGTGTTGCACGTGATGCACGGCGACGAACTGGAATTTCCCTTCCAGGACAACACCATGTTTCGCGGGCTGGAACAGGATGTGCAGCTGCTGGCCGAACCGCGGGCCCTGCGGCAGGCCTATCTGGAGGCGCTGGACCGGCACCTCGCGGGATGCAAAAAAACCTGCGCCTCGGCCGGGATCGATTACGTGTTGCTGGACAGCACCCAGCCCCTGGACGTCGGTTTGGCCAGCTATCTGAGTTGGCGGGCCCGGTCGCGGCGGCGTACCAGCGGCGTCAATACGAACCGGCCGTCGGGGTAGCCGGAATCCCGGCAACAGCAGTTTTGCGGGGCAACAGTTGGCAATGGAATTCGGCCGGACGGGCCGGATCAATTTGGAAACAGGTTGGGAACGATGGAACTTTTTGGCTGGATGATGCACCCTGCGATGCTGGCGGCCGGAGCTGCGGCCGTTTCGTTGCCTGTGATCATCCA
>JBGSVU010000579.1:0-5340 GCA_041752775.1 Pirellulaceae bacterium
GCCGGAAAAACTGTTGCGGTACAGATCGGCGAGGTTGTCCTGCAGTGCCGATTTGCCCAGCGATTCACGGTAAATGATATTCAGAATCAGCCGCGAGGCGACCCGGTCATAGGCCGGGTCCTGCTCAATCCGCGAGCGGGCGGCCAGCACCATCGCCTTGCTGATTTCGGTCGGGGTGATGCCGTCGAAAAACTGTTTCTCGACTTCTTCCAGCAGGGCTTCGTTTTGCGATTCGTCGATCACGGCATCGCAGGCCAGATTCAGCTGGTCACGCAACAGGCCGATGTCCAGTTCCTCGGACTGGCCGTCGCGATTGACCGAGACGATGACCGGGGCCGAATCACCATCGAGGGGCTGCTCGCCGCGCAGCCGCCGCATGCGGGCCCGCTCGGCGCGGTAAAGAATGTAGCGGCGGGCGACCTGAAAGAACTCGCCCCGCATCAGTTCGCTCTCGACGAGGTCCTGAATCTGTTCGACGCTGATCGCGTCACGCCGGCCGGTTTCGACATGGCTGATGACCTCGTCGGTGATCTGGCAGATCTTTTGCTGGAGCGTTTCGTCCAGCTGCTCGACGGTTTCGACTCCGCGGTCGGCACAAAACGCCTTGGTGATCGCTACCTGGATCAGCGAACTGTCGAAACTGACCATGCGGCCGTCCCGTTTGCGGACAACTGTTTCGGTTTGTGTACTCTTCAACATTCCATCGTGCTCCATGAGTGGTTTTCGAATGAGGGGGCAAGGATGTGGTCGCACGGCTGGTCCGGAGATCATGGCGACCCCCCAGGCCTGCGCAGGCAGGTCAATGCCTGGCGATTTGGGACTGGATCGGGCGACGAAGAGTCGGCGGTGGCAGACAATGGAAAAAGCATCAGGTGGGACGACGCGAACCTGGTTTATTTGCTTCCTTGCTTAACCCGTCAGACTCCCGGAGCACCGGACAATTGGTACCGTGCAGGCGATTTTTCAATCGCCGTCAGGAGGCAGCCCATGCGTGGCAGGTCGCCGTAATCAGACGCTTCGTGAGCCAGAATACGGAAAAACCACGCCCGGGAGCCTGCCTCCCATCGACCCTGGCAGTAGTGGTCACCGAAAATCAGGAAAATGGCCGAAAAAGCCGGTTTCCCTTCGGCTTGGCTGGCGAGCCAGGACCGTTCCTTCAGGGGCGGGAAGCCAATATATCGTGGTAAATCGGGTTGTCAACACAAAATGTTGTGCCTGAGGGGGGTGCTGGCAAGCCCAAAAAATGGGGGAAAAACGCCTCTGACCCAAAAAACACGCGAAAATTTAACCAAAATTTTTTCCAAAAAAAATCCTGGATGTTGTGATGGCTTTGCTAGCTGCTACTTCTCGAAAGCGAGTATTCCGGGGCTAAAGCGGCTATAGTCCCCCCACCCGATTTTCAGGTCGCAGACAGGTTTTCGCTGACGGCTGACCGTGACCGCTCGTTCTTTGCGGATTTCTCCATATTCTGGTTTTGGCAAAAACCAGCCATAATCCCGTTCGAACCGAAAACTGGAACCTGCGACATGGGAAATGGCATGGATGAACCGGATTTTGCAAATCTCCTCACCCGGAAATTGACTTCTGACGAAATTCTCCAGCGGGAAATGGACGCTGTCGAAGCGATCCGCACGGGATCACCCAATCTCGCCAGTACGGAATTCCGCGGCCTTTCCCCGGCAGATTTGAACGTTGTCTTTGGCGCCATCGACCGTTTTTTTCTGGCGGGCAAAACGCGACTGCAACTGGACCGGTCGGGCGCCACGCTGGGATTCCGGCTGGCCACACGAATGACACATACCGGCGGCACAACGACCATGACGGTCTCGGGCAGAAACAGGCAGCGCGAGTTCGTGATCGCGGTCTCGCCCAGAGTCGTATTCGAAACCTTTCAGGCCGTCGACAGGGCGGTCGTGTGCGGGCTGGAATGCCGCAGCATGCGAATGGCCCTGATACGGATCATGCAGCACGAATTGATCCATTTGGCGGAGTTTGTGGCGTGGGGTGACTCCAGCTGTTCCCGAGTCCGGTTCCGCAGCATCGCGAGGGGATTGTTCGGACATACCGAAACACGCCACAGGATGCTGACGCCGGGTGAACGGGCACGAGTGACACACCAGATTGGGCCTGGCGACCGGGTCGAGTTTGAGTGCGAGGGCCGTACATGGCGAGGCAAGGTGAATCGGGTCAACCGGCGGGCTACGGTGCTGGTGGCCGATCCGGGTGGCCAGCGCTATTCGGACGGCCAGAACTACAAAAAATTCTATGTGCCGCTGAACCTGTTGCGGCGAACGGGACCCTGAGCCAACGACGCCCCTGAACTGTTCCCGAAAACGTTCCGCCCGCCATGGACCGCGCAGGAGGTCAACAAAAAAAACCGCCGCAATGAGCGGCGGGTTTCAGTGTTTTTATCAAACGTTTCGTTTCCGGAACAGCCGGCACGGCAGTTCTGACTAGGCCGATGGACTGACTGGAGGCAGGTTGTTGTTATTGTTCGAGAAATCAATTTCGTCGAACAGTTCGGTCAATACCCAACCAAGGATCGCCAGGCGACCGAGTCCGGCCAGCCCGCCAAGTCCACCGAAACCAGCTCCGCCGCCGCCGCATCCGCCGCCGCAACCTCCGGCGAAACCACCCCAGTTTCCTGCCGAACCACAACATCCACCGGCGGCAGCACCCGTGCTGATCTGGGTACCGGGATAGGCATAAGGATCGGTGTAGGGAGCATTCAAACCGCAGGAATCACAGGCGTAATCGAACTGTTCACCGACAATCAACCCGTCCGTACCGCACGTCGTGCATACATCCAGGGAAGAAGCGGCATATCCATTGTCAAATCCAACACCCGGCGCAACGACGCTGGAACCAGCGTCCTGGCTGATGATTTCCTGACTCAGGACTTCGGATCCTTCACCCGTTGCGGCAGCCAGTTCAGTAGCGCTCAACATGGGTTCAACAACGGTCGTTTCATCCTGGGCCACCGCTTCAAAACTGATCGCAGCCATTCCCGAAGGTGAAAACGCGACAAACTCGTACACGCCGGGTTCGATTCCATCGAGTTCAAATTTGCCTTCCGAATCCGTAGCGACTTCGGCGATTTTTTCCTGGTCCCGGATCAAATGAACTTCTGCGCCATCAACATTGCCCGTCAATGATGCCAGCGTTCCGCTGACTTTTCCGTCAACCACCTGCACACGGTTAGCACCGGGAGCAGGAGAGGAAACGGCGACAAGGGCATCAGCTTCGATTTCCGAAACGACTTCGGCAGGCAAACGGTCCCCAATGATTTCAGTCAAACGCTCGAACTTCGGACTGACTGTGCCGACTTCGATCAGGTTGTTGGTCTGGCTGTTTTCGCCTTTGACAACCCGCAGACCGAAAGCACCGAATCCATTGGCACCCGTCGCAACGAAGGAATAGTTGCCTTCCTCAAGTCCGGTTGCCTCGAAGGAGCCATCCGGTCGGGAGTAGACATTGGTCGCAATTTCGCCATCACGGACGAAGAAAATCTTCATCTCGTCCAGGCCTGTAACGGTATCGCCAGCCGTGCTGACGACTCGCCCACGCACGACACCACTGTCGTCCACGAAAACCGAATGGTTGCGGAACGAAGCGCTCTTCATGGCATGAGCAGCGCGAACCGCCAATACGTTTTCAGAAATCGATTCGCCGCGATCACTCAGTGCGGATACGGCCGCAGTAGCAGCGAGAGGCAAGGCCAAAACGGCCAACGCGATTCTTAAGACAGCCCAAAGGTCTTTCATGGCACAGTCGTGGGTTCATGGGTGAGAGAGATGAAACCGGGCCGCGTTCACGGATTTCCGGCCTCTGATTTTGTGCATCAACCTCAACATAATGAATGATTCGGAGGCAAAGTCAAGCACGAAAGATCCGGGCGCCAAGGGAAGACGGGGGGAATGGTGTAGTTAATTCAGGGGGTTTTAGGCAGGAATTTGGCTTCTTTGGCAAGTTCTGCCGAGTTTTTTCCGGAAAAAACACCCATTTTCGGTCCGACAGAACCTCGCATGTTTTTTTCCAAAATTAATGAACGTGACGATTTTGCCGCTCTGTTCCTGCCGAACCCTGACGGATCTTTCTGCAAAAACCCGCCTTACGCCTGGTTACCCGGCATTCTGGCGGGATTGAACCCGCCGGGTAATCACGCCCAATTCCGGGCTGGAAGCCGACCCGAAGGGAGTCGCGTCAATTCGCCCGGCCTGAACCGCCAACCATCCGGCCCGAACACCCGCTGCCATGGCCCGGCTCATGATCACCGGATCCGCCGCGCGGGCGACACCGGTGTTCAGCATCACGGCGTCAGCACCACATTCCATCGCCAGGGCACAGTCACTGGCGGTCCCGATGCCGGCATCCACGATGACGGGAAAGTCTGCCTGTTTCTTTTTCAGGTCGGCCACAATCAGTCTCAGGTTGACCGGATTCAGCAGCCCCAGGCCAGAACCGATCGGACTGCCTGCGGGCATCACACTGACAGCACCCGCTGCCTGCAACCTCCGCGCGAGAATGGGGTCGTCGCTGGTATAGCAGAGGACTTCAAAACCTTCGGAAACCAGCATTTCGGTGGCGCGCAGCGTTTCGACCGGATCGGGCAGCAGCGTCTGGCTGTCACCGAGAACTTCCAGTTTCACCCAGTTTGCATTCCCGGGCTGCAGAGACCGCAGTATCTCCCGTCCCATTCGCGCACAGCGGACTGCCGTTTCCGCGTCGTAACAGCCGGCAGTATTGGGCATCAGCCGGTAACGATTCAAATCGATGAAATCGAGAATGTTGCGGCCGGAACTGTCGTGCAGCCGTTCGCGCCGGACCGCAATCGTGACGACTTCGGTTTCGCTGGCCAGCAGGGCCTGTTGCATCAGCTCAAAACTTTCGAAGCGTCCCGTTCCCATCAGCAGTCGCGATTTGATCCGCTGGCTGCCAATCACCAAATCGGCCGCCCTGGCGGAAGCAGAAGCGGCGGGATTTCCTGAGGCGCGGATCCCAACATTCTCCGCTCCGGTTTCGCAGTCTGAATTCATTCGGAATCAACCTCCGCCGACGAGTGTCACGATTTCGAACCGGTCGTTTTCACGCACCTCCGTCGATTCAAATTTTTGCGACTGAACCAGCTTCATGTTCTGCTCAACGGCGATTGCCGTTGTTCGAAACTTCAGCACTTGCAGCATCCCGGCCACATGGGTTCCGGCCGGCAAATCGCAGGGCACGTCATTGACAAAGACTCGCATGAAACGGTTTTTGAGTGAAAACAGCGGGATGGAACACGGAATCTGCCGACCTGGATCAAAAACTCTCCGCCATGTCGCGGGCATGGTAGCTGCTGCG
>JBGSVU010000580.1:0-13391 GCA_041752775.1 Pirellulaceae bacterium
GTTGATCTGTCAAAAAAACAGTAGCCTGTGTGGATTCGCTGACTGGGTCGTGCGAAATGGCCTCTGTGCATGGGCATCGTCCTGGGCCACAGGCATCAGAACCTCCAGTTTCCGCGACGCCCAGACAAAAATTGTAACCCGGCCTGCCCGATACCGAAAGCAATTTCCCCAGGCTTGCCGGGCCGGACCGGCATGGCGCACAATTTCCGGTGAAAACTGGGGCCACGATTGCGCCGACACCACGGGCCTAGTCGATTTTTTTCAGATTCGGATCGCAAATGGAATATCAAGTCAAAAAAAATCTCGTTGGCAAACTGATGGTTTATTACGACTGTCCCAACTGCCGGGAGCCACTGTCATCAGGACTGGTCCAGGCTGGGCAGCGGGAGGATTGCCCGTCGTGTCACAAGCCCTTTCTGGTTCCAGGCACAAAGGAACTTGAACAGTTGCAGCAGCGACGCGACGAAAAGAAACGTACTGCACAGTCCGCTTCCGGATTTCCGGCTCCGCCCGCAAGTTCTGGTTCCGGCGCCGAGAAATCGGGCAAGTGGACTGAAGCGCCACCGCCCGTACCGGCGCGGGCGTCCCCGGCCGTTTCAACACCCGAAAACACCCCTGCTGCTGCGGCCTGGTCCAACCCGTATGGGGCTCCCCAACAGTCGGCCGAATCTGTTTCGCTGGGGGCTCCCCACTCCACGCCGCGCGTGATTGGCCGTATCGATGACCGGTACTATTTTCTGAAAATTTACTGCATGATCATGCGGATCATCGGCGCGGTTTTTATCGCGCTGGCGGCAGTCCTGTTTTGCCTCGCGGTCTACAATCTGGTGCTCCAGCTTCAGGGCAACTCGTTTCGGGAAACAACGCCCTATATCCTGTTTCAGTTGATCAACATTACATCCGTAACTCTGGTGGGACTGTTCACGCTCGGTTTCGGCGAACTGCTGGCCTGTATCCGCGACATGGCCATCAACAGTTTCAAGTCGCTGGCGCAGAATTCGCGGTTATGATCTTTCCGTGACTCATAAATTCGACAGGGGACGGGCCTGTGGCGCCTCGTCTTTTGCCGGGCTGTTCGGTCGAGGACACCGTTTTTTGGCCATCTTCCCGACCAATTGCTGGCCATGCTCCTGTGGGACGTTGCGGATATGCCGATTCCCGGACGCTGGCGGACCTGCCGGTTGTTCCGGTCTTGCCGACAGTGTTGTGCCTGCCCGGCACTTAAATTCCGGAATTTTGCCGGATGCAGGACTGTTGCCTGATGGCGGGCCGATTTCACTCTATAGTTCGCCAGTGTCGGTGTCTGGTCGATTGGTGAGGGGAAGTATGTCCTGTCAAGCAAAACTGAAAAAGGCTGCACTGGTTCTGAAGAATCTGCCGCAGGCCCAGTCCGACAAAATCCTGTCGCGACTGGAAGCCAACGATCTGCGAACCGTGTTCCAGGCGATTAACGAACTGGACGTGAATACGACACGCCCCTTTTTTGACGCGCTCAGCGATCTGGCACGCGAAAGCCAGCAGCAGTTTTCGCCGCCCCAATCCGACGGCGAAGCAACTGCCGAAACAACACCGATCGTGGCCAGCCCGCAGCAGCTGGCCGATGCCCAGGACAACAGCTTCGGTTTTCTGTTTTCCCGCTCTGCCGACGATATTTGCGGACTGCTGGCCGACGAACACCCCCGCGCGATCGCGACCGTCATCATGCACCTGCCCCAGCAGGTTTCAGCCCAGATCCTGCGTTCACTGGAACCCGTCCAACGGGTCTCTGTTGTGAAGCGGATGTGCGAAACCCGGGAACCCGTCGCCGCTGAAGTATCCTCGCTGGCACTTGCCCTGAAACAGCGCCTGCTGAAGCGCGACCAGTCCCGGGCCATCCACCCGGATCGCAAGTCGCAGATCGCCGGTATCATGCAGTGGGTTGGCCCGGAAGTCAGCACCCAGCTGCGGGAACAGATGCCAGGCGACATGCCGGTCCTGGATGAACTGGCCCGCGATCACGGCGGCAGCATCGAAGTCCTCAAGACTTGCGACCAGCAGGAAATTCGCCGACTCTTCCCCCAGGCCAATCATGAAATCTGGGCCGCTGCCCTGCGTCATGCCTGCCCGACCATCCGGCAACTGGTCATGAAGTCCATCGATCCGGCCGACGCCAAACAGGTTGAATCGCATCTGCGGGCAGAATACATCGCAGTCAACCTCACACCCCGCGCCGCCCAGCGACGCATCGCCGACGCCCTGGCCAGCCTGCGCTGGTCCGCGCAGTAATTTCGAATCGCGGCGGCGTCCGCAATTGCAGCGAGCTCTGCCTGCCAACGGCTGTTTCAGAAAAAAAGGGGCGCTCCGGCCGTCAGAGCCAACAAGCTGTTTTCGGGCCAAACGAGGTTGTGCCGACTGGGCCTGCCGTGACAAGCCAACCGGTTTGTGGGTATTGGCCTGCCGCATGTCACGGGCCGCAGAACCCGCGGGGTATTTGTTTTACAATCGGGGGAATGAACCCGAACCTGGTTCGTCCGTTTTCCCCGGTCCCACGGCTGCTGCCTGTTATGTCTCAATATGATTTGTCGATGCCGCCCGGATTTGACGGCAAAGTCCGCCTGTTTCCCCTGCCCAACCTCGTGATGTTGCCGGGCGTGATTCAGGGGCTGCACATTTTCGAGTCCCGATATCGCGAGATGGTGGCCGATGCGCTGCAACACGACAGCCTGATCGCCATGGCCGTGTTGCGCGAACCCGAAGGCTCCTCACCCGGACTGCCCCGTCTGTTCCCGATGGTCTGTGTCGGGCGGATTGTCTCACACACGCAACTCGAAGATGGGCGTTACAACCTGATGTTGCTGGGACTGCGGCGGGCAGCGCTGATCACTGAATTCCCGCCGGGCGACATCCCCTGGCGCAACGCTGAAATCGAACTGGTCGGTGACATTTGCCTGGCAGACTCGTCCGCAGTCCAGCGCGCCCGAGCCGAACTGCTGGACGCCTTTGCCAGCTACGCCCAAAGTGCGGGGATCAACCTCGATGCGTTTCAGTCCACCGAACCTGATCAGATCCCAGTCGGAATTCTGGCTGACACCATCGCTTATACCTGTCAGTTCGAAATCGAGTCCCAACTGGCTGTCCTCGGAAAAATCGATGTCGTGGAGCGGGCCATCCTGGTGACGAATCTGATTCGAGAAAAAGTAATATTTGTCCAGTCGGTCCAGGATGAATTGCCGAGCAGTTTCCCGCCCCAGTTCAGCCCAAACTGAACCGGCCAAAGGACCGCGCGCCAATGTAGCGGAACGGCGCAAGCCGTCCGGTGCGGTGACGCAACGCCCGACCGCACGCCTTGCCAGATAACAGGTTATCCGGAAACGCTTGTGAACTACAAAAGCCGGCGCGCCGTACCGGAGGGCTCGCGCCCTGCCGCTACCTCTAATAGCGCCCTGCCGCTACTCGATCACCCAGCGTCTGGTTCGGATCCGGCATTCGGCGATTAACGACCGAGCCACCTCCAGTTCAGCAGCCCAAAATTCCCGGTTCCCGGAATCACCGACTCGCTCAAAGTGGTCGACAATTCGCCGGGCCGCGGCAGTCGCATGCCAGCGAAACTGGTCTGCCGTCCCGTCCAGACGACTCTTCAACGTCCTGTAGCCCTGCATCATCCGTTCCAGTCCTGTTTCAACTTCACCTCTCTGACAGAGGGCCGCGCCCACAATGTTTTGCAGTCTTCCCAAATGAATGGACTCAAGCTCAGCCGCTGACAACAACAATTCCCGTCCGCCATCAATGACCTCGGCGAACTGGCCCAGTCCCAACAGGGCCTCCAGCCTCGCCACTTCGCACCAGACGGACTCTCCGGAAACGGGACTGCTGCTTTCTGCAATCAGCCGGGCCCATTCGTCGATGGATTCCAGAGCTGCCTCGAAATCCTGGTCCTGCAACTGTGAAGTGTGCAGCCATCGCAGACGCATGCGGCGGCGTTCCGGATTCGGTGGGTGACTGGCAAGATCCAGTTCGGCAATTTTTTCGAACACCGCACGCGCAGCGTGCACATCGTCATTCATCAACTGGCACATCGCCAACTGGTTCATGGCATCGAGCGTCGCAAAGTGGGACTCGCCCAGCAGCCGGGACTTCAGCGAGACGACAGCGCTGCGTGTTTCGCTTTCTTCGTCCGGACTGGCCCGGTCATGGAACAGACGGGCTACCAGGTCGGTCGCAGACACGGCGAGTGCCAGGGCCTGGTCCCCCATCGCTTCGGCTTCTTGCCTGGCCGCTGTTGCCAGGTCATAGGCCCGGGAAAATTCCCTCCTGTCACGCAAGCGTTCGGCCAGCTGGATGGACGCTTTAATGGAACGCGGGTGGCGCGGCCCCAGCGTTGCCCGGTAAATGTCATGAACGGTTTCAATGATTTCAGTCGATTCGTCCAGCCGTTTCAGGTCGTAGAGGGCCCACGCGAGGTTGTTGCCCGCATTGGCCGTCACCGAATGCTCCATTCCCAGAATCCGCAGGGCGTCATCGAACGCTTCGCGCAACAACACTTCCGCCCTTTCCGGTTGGCGTGATTCGCGATACAGGCCTCCCAGATTCAGTCGGGCCCGAATACTCCCTTCGTCATCGCTGCCATCGGCGTCCTCCAGTTGCAGTTCCCGCTCCCAGATTTTAATTGCCTCCTCGTTCCGCGGAGTATTGACCAGTCGAAAAGCCAATTCCCTCAAGGCAAACCTTCGCACCTGGTCGCTGGCATCGAGCACGACTTCACTGCGGGAGGCCGCTTCGGCCAAAAGAACTTCCGATGCTTCCTTCTGGCCCAGTTGATCCAGGGTAATGGACAAGTTGACCAAAATCGTCAGCGTCTGGTGATCGTCGTCACCGAACAGGCGTCGTGATTCGGCGAGGGCCCTTTCGAGCGTGGCCCGGGACGGTTCCAGCTCACCAGCATCGCGCTGGGTATTTCCGGTCATCTCCAGCCAGTAAAAAGTCCGCGAATCCTCCCGGCCCCAGGTTTCTGCACATAATTCTGTCAACTGCTGGGCGACCGGAATGCTCTCGCGGACCAGTCCCAATCCGTCAAACATGTCAAACAGGGTCGTCCGCAGTTCGATTCGCAGTGGGGCGTCGAGGTTCTGGTCCTGTTCCAGTGATTTTAGCGACGACTGTACCTGCTCAAAGATCGTGACCGTTTTCCCGTCCCGCTCCGGATCGGGACTGCTAAAAGCCGTCAGCAGGAACTGTTTGATCCGCGAAGCGTTTTCCGCCTGGTTCCCGGCTTCCTTCCTCGCTGCCGATTCTTCTTCAGCCAGGAGTTGCGATTTCTGCAGGGACAGTTCCAGGCTGGTGGTGGTCCGTTTCAGGTCGTCCAGGGCCAATTGCCTGTCGGTCGCCAGCTCGGACAGGCGGGAGGCCGCGAGGACTGAAAAAACAAGTCCCGTTGTCAACGCGAGAAACAGTGCCGCGGCCAAACCTGCCACCATTCGGTTGCGCTGCACCCATGAAAATGCCCGAACCACGGGCGACCGTTTTCGCGCAGCGATGGGGTGCCCCTGAATGAGGGCCCGCAAATCACTGGCCAGCAAATTCATCGATGCGTACCGGTTCGCAGGGTCGGCAGCCATTGCCGTCAGGATGACCGTCTCCAGCGGACGGGGCAATTCTGGCATCAGCCTGCGGGGCGATGGCACCTGACCGTCCAGCAGGAATCTCAAAATTGCATTGCGCGTCCCCCCCTGAATCGCGGCCTGCCCCGTCACGATTTCATAAAGGGTCACACCCAGTCCGTAGACGTCAACCCGGTGATCGACGGGACGATGGCCGGGTTCCAGCTGCTCGGGGCTCATATAGCGCAGACTTCCCAGAATCGTTCCCGGTGCCGTCAGATCGGCCGAGTGTTCCAGATGGGCCAGCCCAAAATCCGTCAACCACGCCTTGCCATCCCGGTCCAGCAGAATATTGGACGGTTTGATGTCCCGATGAACAATTCCCGCGCGGTGAGCATGCGACAGGGCTTCCGCGATCTGCAGGGCAATGGTGACGGCCTGTTTCCAGGGGACCGCGCCTCCGGACACTGCCGGGCTGCCGGTATGTCGTGCGTCAGGTTCGGTTTTGGCGCCCACCACCGAGTGGGTTGAAGCTCCGTCCTCTCCCGAGGTTCGCGGCGTGGTGCTGTTGCCGGAATATCGAATCCGTTGCTGCAGGGTTTGACCTTCGATGAACTGCATCGCATAGTAATCGACCCCGTTTCCGTCCCCGATGGCGTACACCGGAACGATATGGGGATGGTGCAAAGCCGCAGCCGCCCGCGCTTCCAGCTGGAACCGGGCTCGCATCGACGGATCGGGGACTCCCGCTGCCAGCAGGATTTTCAGCGCGACGGTTCGGTCCAGCGAAATCTGTTTCGCCAGAAAAACCACGCCCATCCCGCCCCGGCCCAGTGGACGCACTATCTGAAAATCACCCAGCGAGTTCCCCTCGACCGGAAACGTCGCTCCGAAATCCGGCCTCAGCTGTTTACCAGCTGCGCAAACCAGCTGGACGCTGCGAAGAGTCTGCAACAGTTCGCAGCGGACCGCTTCGGACAAGTCGCTGGCATACCTGTCCAGAAACCGCTCCGGCGAGGGCGCTACCAGGCCTTCCAGTTCCGTCAGATAGAGCTCGAGTAACGCATCGTCGCCCCCGGAGTTCCGGGACGATTCGTCGAGTGCCAAGCCATCGTCCCGTCGCGTTTGTTCGACATTCATTCCAGGTTTCCCCTCGCCCAACCGGTCAGCAACGCTGCATGTTCCCACGGTCTGGGCATCTGGCAAACGGGCCGGATGCATCCCACAACATCGCCAGATGTTGCCACCAACGTTTTTTGCGTTTTTTTTGCCCAGCTCCCCGACCCAACGTCCACCGTCAGATGATCGTAAATGATGATTGCAAAATCAGGTCGATACAATAATGGCCGGGTTTCTCCGGCCGCGCAACCCGGAGCCAGCCATTTTTTTTCCCAATTGGCTCTGGACACACTCCGACCCCGTACACCGGGTCATTGCTGACGGGAGCGTTGGCGAAACGCCGGTTTCCAGCATGAAACCTGTCGACGATATTCCTCGAACGATTCTCCGTACCGCTGGGCCAAGTCACGTTCCTCCGCCGGCCGCACAACCAGTTCCCAGGCCAGCGCACCCAATGCCGCATAGACCATTATCGGAACCGACTGAAATACAATCGCAATCGACATCCCCTGTCCGATTCCCGCGATGGCCATGGGGTTGCGCACAAAACGATAGGGGCCCGATACTACCAGGCGGTTGGTTTGATCCAGTGGCAGGGGAGTACCGTCTCCGTCCCGAACCATGAAAGAGGCGCTGGTTATTCCCAACAGGCTGAAGCCAGCAAACAGCAGCGCTCCGACGAAAAACCAGATCCGACTGCCCGGCGGAGTCAGGGCGGAAAACGCATCCAGAATCACATAGGGGATCGCAAGCAGCGTCAATCCCCAAATGCAAACAACCTGAATCAGCGTTTTGGCGACATTCCCGGCCAGGCTGGTGGATGATGTGCGAAAAAGTGAATTGTTGAAACAGAGGAACACGTTGTAGCCCAGCCCGACAAGCATCAGAAGACTCGACAGATAACCACTGGCGGTCAGCACGGTAGCATTGACACAGTAGAGAGAAGCGTACCCAAAGGCTCCCAGGATCACGTACTCGATGGCGGTACTCCTTTTCCGGGCACGAACGACTGACAAAGCCGCAATCACAACGATATCCGGCGCGAAAAATGCCCAGAATGCCGTCGGCGGGATTTGATCAAACTGAAACGCATTAAAAAAAACCTGGCTGGATGCAAGTCCCACCCACCAGACGCTGATCAGTGCAGCCTGAAACAGGTAGGCGGTCTCTTTCATACACAGTTCCCGAAGCCACGGACATTCCACACCAGGTAACCGGCCCACACAAGGTTTCCTTAACGAATTTTAGTTCATCGGCCATGGGACGGAATGCCTCAGGGCGGAACCGGTCCCCCGATACCGGGAGTGGACCTGAAACCGGGCGGGCGGAGCGGACTTTCCCCGGACTGGTTTGCCATGCAGAATGGGCTCCCTGCCGCTCCGGTGGCCACAAGTCCCGGAAACATGTCCAGTCTGTCCGCATCGAAAGAAGGCATGACCGCAACCACTGAAAACAGAATCGCTGCCCCGGCCAGTTCGCCTGGACCGCTGCTGGAGTCAGAACATTTCAACGGAAAGTCGATCGACGAAGTCCTCGCGGAACCGTGGTGCCGGAATTGCAATTCCGCTGTGACCGGGACGTTCTGTTCCGCCTGTGGCCAGGCGAGAATCAGCGAGCGGCTGTCGTTTCGAAAACTGATTGGCGAAATCCCCGGACGGTTTCTGAATCTGGAGCGGGGCCTGCTGCATACTGCGGTCAGCCTCTTTCGGCGGCCTGGCGCCATGGCCCGCGACTATGTTTACGGTCAGCGAAAAAAATACGTCAACCCCCTGGGCTATTTTGTTTTTGGTGCAACACTGCAGTTGATCTCATTCTGGTTTTCCGGCCCCCTGCTGCGTGAGACGATGGCCAGAAGTGTCGACGAAGCCATCGCCCGGGGCGCCATCCGGCCGGACGACCTCGAAAAGCTGAACAGCGTTTTTAAACCCGATTTTGTGACCGGCATAACCGACACTTACATGGTGGCGATAGCCCAGTCGTATACCTATGCCGCGCTGTTGTTCTTTGCCTTGCCGTTTGCTGTATTTTTGCGGCTGTTGCAGGGTGCGGCAGGCTCCCGGTACCGGTTGGCGGAACACATGGTTTTTTCAAGTTATGTCGTTGCCCAGGTGCTGATCATTACGGCTTTCACGACTCCGGTTGTGTTCCGGTTCGGCAGTACGGCCCAGGCCGCGTCTGGACCGCTGATTTATCTTGCCTATGCCGGTTATGCCCAAAGCGGCTTTTATCCGAAAAGTCTCACGCATATCAGCCTGACCCTCGTCGCCCTGCTCGCTTCCATGGTGATCTTCTTCGCCTCGATCATCGGAATTTTTTTCGTTTCGCTCGTGGTTCATGCTCTGCAAAACGGACGCTGACAATTGCTCGGGATTTCGCTGGCAGGCGGCAGGCCGGAAACCGGGAAATCGTGACGTGACATTTTCCGTACCTGGACCGGAAACCCACTTCCGGACAGCCTTTGTCGACTGTCCCGACTCGCTTCTACAAGGCTTAATATTTGCGGGCCGAATCAGGAACCGCGTTCTGGCCCGGACGGTGTCCCGGTTCCTGCCCGGCCCCGCTGTTGCAAGTCACCAGCAACAGGAGCATCGCAATTGAATTTTTTTTCCAGCGAACCATCACGGTTCTTTTTCAGGATCGCGTGCCGGGCGAAAGCGACGTTTCTACCAAAATTCCCGGAGTTTCCGAAACGTCCGGCCTGGTGCCAGTTACCGAACTGGAATGGCTGCCGGACTGGAATCGATGTTGGCCAGAGATTCCCTGCAACTGCTACAGGCTGGACCGGACTGTCCGGAAAAAAAACCTGTGGCAATGGTTTTTGGCAATTCGGCCGCCGGACCTTCGACAACCCATTCCACACTCCGTCCTGGCATACCGCTCCACCCATCGGCCTGCCGGACGTGAACGGTTCGGCCCTCCCGGCCATTTCCCGATCTTCAGGAATGGATAACGCACGATGTCCCAGGTTGCTGAAAACAGTACTTCCAATGACTTGCCACAGGAATTGGCGGAAAAGATCGAGTCCCTTGCGCACGCTTCGTTCATGTTGCCCGAAGCGGCGCGGAAAGCCATGGAGTTGGCCAAGGACCCGAATTGCGACGTCGAAGATTTTCTGGTCGTGATTCAGCGCGATCCGAAACTGGCATCGGACATCCTCGGCATGGCCAACTCGGCTTCCTTCAGTGCCAATATCAAGATTGCCAGTTTGCAACAGGCCGTAGTCCGACTGGGATTTCGCCAGTGTCGCAACCTGATTCTGGCGGCGGCGTTTTCCTCGCTGATGGCGCAGTGGCCAGCCCGGCAACATGTGGTTCGCAACGCCCTGTGGCGTCACAGCTACACGACCGCTTCACTCTGCCAGCGATTCAACCGTGAATTCCGTTTGCGTTTCGAGGGCGAGGAATTTACTGCCGGGCTGATCCACGATTTTGGACGGTTTGCCCTCGCTTTTTGCCATCCGGAACTCTGCCATCCGGAAGGACACATTGTCGGCGAAGAAACCGCAACCATCCTCGAACTGGAAACCCGCGTGGCGGGAGCCAACCATTGCCAGGTCGGAGCGTTCATTGCGGGCATCAACGAAATGCCGTCGTTCCTGACCGACGCGATCCGGTACCATCATTCGCCACAGGATTGCCCGCCAGAGAATCTGCTGCTGTGCAGTCTGATTTCGGCCTGCGATCACATGGGACGGCATTTGTTCACTTTCAATTCGGCGGAAGGATACCTGGCAGAGGAAAATCCCTGGATCGCGCTCCTCGAAGCGAACGGTTCCAAATCCATCGCCGAGGGATTTATTGAAAAGGCCGAAACGATCATGTCCGACGTCCTCGAAAACATGAAGTCCAATTCGCTGGCCAACCTCTAAAAAACCGAAGCGGCAGGATTTTTTCCAGAAAAAATAGCGGAAGGGCGCAAGCCCTCCGGTTTTTGGATTGCGAAAGGGCGCAAGCGATCCGGTTTGCGGGCGGCACCGGACGGCTTGCGCCCTTCCGCTACTGTTGCCCCAGCAGATTGCCTGCGCCGTCACGTTATTGCCGCCACCGGACAGCTGGCACCATTGCTGTATAGGGAATCGCACCCGGATTGCGGCATGTTTTCCCAATCTGATTCGCCCGTTCCCATATTCTCATGATTATGCCATGATGGGGCTTATAGTAAATGAATCCCGATTGTCGGGTGAAAGGGGCGTAGCATTTTTCGCAAAAAGGACCCGTCGACCGGTAGTTGATTCACCGGTTTTCGTCCAGTCGGATAATTTGCTTCCTTGGCGGGCCGAGTCCCGCTGGCAGACCCCAGTCAACCCGCATGGACTCCTTTCCCGTTTTCCCTATTGATGAATGACTGTCAAAAAACCGGCAATGATGACCAGCAGGAGTCCAGCAAAAATTCCAGCGGCAGCCACCTGATTTCGAGGGCCATCGATGGAGTCAAGGGCAAGGAAGATTCCGCGGCCTATATCCTCTGGAAACATTTCTCGGAACAGATGATCCGGATCGCCAGGAGTAAAGTCTTTGCCCAGCACCGGCGATTCTACGACGCCGAAGATATCGTCAATTCGGCTTTTGCTGACATTATCCTGCAACTCTGGGATGGCGAACTGGAAGGCGTCCGGACCCGCAACGATATCTGGCGCATGCTCAGCCTGGCGCTGCGCAACACCCACAGTAACACGCGGAAACATTATTCCCGACAGCGGCGCGGGGGCGGCAACCTGCGCGGCCACCGGCGCCATCGCAATGGCACTGGCAAGAACAAGGGTGGTGGGAATAAGGCTGCGGGCAATGCGCACGGTCGTAGGAACCTTTCAGCGTTCGAAACCAGAAATGATGGGCCTTGGCAATCACGGGCGGCGACATCGCCCCCTAAATGCCGCCGCCGATACTAACACCGGATGAACGAAGCAGGTGCCATCCGTCACCAAAGGTCAAGCATCATCAACGATTGCTGTTGCGACCTTCGAATTCGCGCAGGAATTCATTGTTCGGCGACATCACCACCGTCGAGCTCTTGTCGGTGAACGTCGTCCGATACGCCTGCATCGCCCGGTAAAAGGCATAGAATTGCGGGTCCTTGCCGAAACTGGCGGCATAGATGTTGGCCGCCTCGGCATCGGCATCGGCACGCACCAGCTGCGCCTGCTTCAACCCCTGGGCGCGAATTGTCGCGGCCTCCTGCTGCCGTGCCGACCGCATCCGCAGGAACGCCGATTCCAGCGGCGCCCCGCTCGGCAAATCGGCGCGCTTGATCCGCACGTCGATGACCTCGGCGCCATATTGCTGCGCCTGCCGGTTCACCGTCGACTGGATATCGTCCATCATCTCGGTGCGTTCCGGGCTCAACAGCGATGCAAACGGCTGCTTGCCCAGTTCGTTGCGCATCTTGGATGCCAGGATCCGCTTCAGCGCATCGTTCAGATTCTGCTCGGTCCCCACCGTCTGCACCATGCGCAGCGGATCGACGATCCGGAACCGCGCAAACGCATCCACCACCAGCCGCAACTGGTCGGTCGTCAACACAGTCTGCTGCTCCATGTCGAGGTTCAGCACCCGCTTGTCGACAAAGATGGTGTTCTCGATGAACGGCGCCTTCACCGTCAGCCCGGCGCCCGATGTGCCGAACGCTGCCTTGGGGTCAAAGGCGTTGACGATCCGCTCGGGCTTGCCCAGCCGCAGCACCACCACCTGCTGGGTCTCGGGCACGGTATACAGCGTCGACATCGCCATGACGATCACCCCGAACGCCAGCGCGGCCCACAGGATCGGATTACGGAACAGGCTCATCTCAATTTCCTGAACGGCCGGATGCGCTGTTCGAAGCAGCATCCACGGCATTGGGTTCGGCGGTCCCGGCCCGCCGCCGCACTTCCGGCAGCGGCAGATAGGTGGTGACGCCCGACGGCTCGATGATCGTCTTGTCGACCTTCGACAGAACATTCTCCATCGTTTCGAAATACATGCGCTTGCGCGTCACTTCCGGCGCCAGCTTGTACTGGGCAAAAACCGCCTCGAACGCCGCCGACGCACCCTGCGCACCGGCCAGCAACTGCTGCGCATAGGCCCGCGACTGGTTCAGATACTGCTGGGCATCCTGCTGCGCCGCCGAAACATCCTTGAACGCATCATCGACCGCGGCCGGCGGATCGGCCTGCTTGATATCGACGCCGCGCACCTCGATGCCCGACCGATAGCTATCGAGGATCTCCTGCATCCGCTCGCGCACCTGCTCTGCGATCTGCGCCCGCTGCGGCCCGATGGCATCGTTCAGCGTGGCGCGAGAAATCTCCGCCCGCATCGCCGATTCGCCCACTTCGCGCACCGTCTGCTCCGGCTCGGCAAGCTCGAACAGGAACAGTTCGACATTCTTGATCTTCCACCGCACCGCATAGGCGAGGTTGATGATGTTCTGGTCGCCGGTCAGCATCAGATTCTCCGCCGACCCTTCGGTCGCCCCGATATCGACCGAATTGATCTGCTCGACCGCACGCAACGTCACCGAATCGATCGGGAACGGCAGCTTGAAATGCAGCCCCGGCCCGGTCGTCTCGACAAAGCGCCCAAAGCGCAGCACCACGCCGCGCTCCTGCGCATCGACACGATAGAAACTCGTCAGCACGATCCACGCGGCGAACAACGCCGCAATCGCCCACATCCAGCTGTTGCCGCCCAGGACATCGATGCCGCCACCGCGGTTGCC
>JBGSVU010000581.1:0-5275 GCA_041752775.1 Pirellulaceae bacterium
CCAGGTGCGCCCTTCGAAAATAACTCAGATACAGATCCAGATCGTCACGCCACGTCACCAGGGGATAGTTCCACCCGGCCGCACGCATCCGCTCGTAATCACCCACTTCATGACAGATCCCAACAATCGGGCGCCCATGCCGTTCCAGCACACGGGCCTTGCGCACCTGTTTCCGCAGATGATGACGTCCGAAGCTGAACAGGATGTAACCGTCATCGCCAGCTCCGTCCGCGGGCAACAGCAGCGTCGGACAACCGACATAGCGGGCCGGTATGCCAGCGTCCATCACCCGCGACAGCGTCTGGGGATCACGGCACCCCACGGGCGGCGTACACATTCTGATATTGGACAGGTCGGGTTCCGGTGATTTTCTGAAGTGCAGGATCCGGCTGCGCAACAGGTGCCCCCTCGGTGCAGCGGGTTCCCAGAGATTTCCCGCCAGACAATAGACTGGCAAATTCAGCTGCCCCAGCGTGTCGATGCCTTTGGCCTGGCCTGGCGTCAACAGCGTACAGCCCGGAACCACAACAAAGGAATAGGCTCCAGGCGGAGCCTCACCCGCGATCGAATCAAACTCCGGAAAACCGCTGATCCCATGACGGTTCAGCAGCAATTTGGTGGCATGGTCAATGACCTTGTTGCCAAAATTGACCGCGCTGCCCCCAAAGTCTGCATACAAAAACCTGTTCGAAACTGACACTGTGTTTGCTGCCCGTTGAAAATTGAAAATGGAGCCGGACAACCGCCAGCCCCCGAATCCCCACCGTCAGGACCACTCCCGCAAGCGAAGTTGAACCTGCCCGTTACCGCCTCCCCGTTCCCCATGCCCTGCGGTCATACCGCAGTCCGCGACGCCTGCCCACCCACCAGTTGCCGGTTTCCCCGCATGGCAATTCCACTCGCGTGCCGCACCAGCTGCAGCGTGTCGCTCCTCATCCATAGCAGGGCCAGAGTCAGGTAAATGCCAGCGAACACCAACGTCAGCACCAGCACCTCAACCAGACTTCCCACGGTATCACGATCGAGCAGCTGGCCTGTTCCGAAAAATGCAACCAGTCCCGCCACAGTCGCTGCTGCCGCCGGGCCCAGAAAAGCAGCCAACATCTGCCACGCTGTATTCGCCGAACCCTGAAAAGCGATCCTCTGAAATATGACCGCCCGCCCAACTATGTTAATTGCCACAACTGCCGCTACCCAGAACGGCCCACCCCAATACGCCGCCAGCGCGGTCAGCAGGCAAAACAGCGCCGTCAAAAGTGCATCGTAACCCAGCACCGCGCGAAATCGCCCCTGGGCATTCATCAGGGAATTCGCAATCGCTCCAACACATCGAAAAGCCATACCCAAACTGAGTATCTGAAAAACCGGTATCATCGCAAAGTACGATGGTTTGAAGAAAGTCCTGATCAGCGGATCCGCCACCAGCGCCTGCAGCACGCACACCGGAATCACCAGCAGCGCCAGCAACCGGGTTGCCCTCAGGGCAGACGCATACTGAACTGGCCTGGAATCGGACTTCACCAGCGACGGCATCAACACATGCACCAGATTGTCGGAAAACAGGCGGATCGCCTGGGAGGAAAAATTGTAGGCCAGAAAATAGTTGCCCAGGACCGCCGTGGTGGGCGAGAACAACCAAAGAAACAGGTAATCGACATTCGCCGACAGAACCGTCAGGATTCGGCTGCCCAGCAGCGTCAGCGAATCCGCCATCAGCGATGCCCACACCGGAGTCTCCAGATTCCACCTGACTGCGGGCCGCGACAGCCGCCACGCCATGGCCAGTTTGACCAGCGCGGCAACCGGCAGCGGTATGACCAGGCTGTACACTCCAAATCCCGACCAGGCCAGCACCAGAGCGCCCACTCCAACAATCACCGTCCCGCAAAACTCGACCACGGCGACGGCTCCAAACCGCATCAGGGATCTCAGTTTGGCATCGGGCACAATCAGTGCCGAACCCGCCGGAATCCCCGCCGCGACGACCAACAACATGCCCCCAAGCCGAATGTCGACATTCGCCGACCAGGTGACCAGGGCAAACAGCGACATCACCAGACCACCCAGCATCCCCAAACAAAGCGACAGCCAGAAGACCGGGTTTTCGATCGTCCCGATCGTGGATTGCCGCTGAATCAGCAGAGTCCTCAGCCCCGGAGACGCGACCAGCTCGGCCACACTTCGGGCCGCTGCGGTCATGGCAAACAGTCCGAAATCCTCGGGCGACAGCAGGTTCCACGCCAGGAGCAGTTGCGATCCCATCGAAACCGCCTTGGAACCGACGGTCTCTGCCATCAACCAGACAAATCCGGTGGCAGTTCGACTGGGTCCAGTGGGATTCATGAACCCAGCCCCTGTCGCTCCAGTTGGTAGTCGCCGGACAAAATGCCTGCCCACCACGGCTGGTTGTCCAGATACCACTGGACCGTTTTGCGAAAACCCGTGCTGGCATGTTCCTGCGGTTCCCAGCCGATTTGCTGCTGGATTTTTCTGGCGTCGATCGCATAACGCAGGTCATGCCCCGGCCGGTCGGTCACAAACGTGATCAGGTCGGCATAGGAATTCAGGCCTGTTCTCTGGTCGGCAGTCAGTTCGGAGTTTGTCGCCGCCGGTCGCAACTCGTCCAGCAGTCGGCACAACGTCCGAACCAGGTCGATGTTTTTCAGTTCGTTGTTGCCGCCGGCATTGTACGTCTGTCCAACCGTTCCCCGCACCACCACCGACTCCAGCGCCCGCGCATGATCGACGACGTACAACCAGTCCCGTATGTTTTCGCCGGCACCGTAAACCGGAATCGGCTGGCCCCGCAGGGCTTTCAGGATCACAACCGGCATCAGTTTTTCCGGAAACTGATACGGCCCGTAGTTGTTGGAGCAGTTGGTGACCAGCACGGGCAAGCCGTAGGTGTCCGACCAGGCGCGGACGAGGTGGTCCGAGGCGGCCTTGCTGGCCGAATAGGGCGAATGCGGATCGTAGGGAGTGGCTTCGTGAAAACCGGGATCGTCGGGACCGAGCGAACCAAACACTTCATCCGTCGAAACGTGCAAAAAACGGAAATGGTCGCGCTGGCCGGCTTCCAGCCCCTCCCAATACTGCCGCGCGGCGTGGAGCAACCGGTACGTACCCACAATGTTGGTCTGGATGAACGCCTCCGGTCCATCAATCGACCGGTCGACATGCGATTCCGCAGCCAGATGCATGATCGCATCGGGGGAATGATCCGCCAGACAGTGACGCAGCGCCGCCGCATCGCAAATGTCGGCCTGGACGAATGCAAATCCTTCCGCGTCATCAAGGTCGGCGAGGGACTGGCGGTTGCCGGCGTACGTCAGCTTGTCCAGCGCGACGACCGAATGGCCACACTCCCGGACCAGATGGCGGGTCAAATTGCTGCCAATAAACCCGGCGGCGCCTGTGACGAGAATTTTCATTGCGAGTTGATTTTGCTGCGGAAAACCGGGCTGATAACGATCGACGGACGCAGACGTCCATCGTACTCCAGGTGGAGCGCGAGGCCATCGACGGCAACCCGCCTGATAACGATCGACGGACGCGGACGTCCATCGTACGGGGGGCGCTGGGGAAACAGAGGGCTCATACCGGAAACGGCTGGTTGTCGAAGGCCAGTTGCACGAATTCGAGGATTTCTGCGCCGCCACCTTCCCAGACTTCGCTGGCCAGCGATTCGAGGATTTTCCAATCGATTTTCCCGTGGTTGGCACTGACCAGATTCCGGAAGTCGCCAGCAGCGAAAGATTTTTTTGCAAAAATTCTGACCGGCGAGACCAGCGGTGCGTACCTGGAAACGATGGCCGCTTCCAGTGTCGGCAGGTGGTGTCCCGACTGCCCGTCCACCACCACGAACCTGTCCAGAATCGTCACCTGAAACTTCGACCACGGCATGATCAGATCGATGACCGGTTTCGGTTTGCCTTCGTGGTCCGGATCGCTGGCGTCGAGAAACCGGACGACCTGCTTCAGCGCCTGCATCGTCAGTTCCGGCCAGCGTGTCGCAATCGCCTTCGCTGCCCTGTCCCGTTCGCTGTACCGCACCAGCACGTCGACATCCTGTGTTGCCCGGGGCATCGGCAGGTATCCGACATACCCATGCAGACCCATCAGCACCCATTTGCGGACGCCCGCAGCAACCAGACAGTCAATCACTTCGTGGGGAGTCACGTCCATCGCGATATTCCTCTGTTGCCGGAAAAGCGAAGTCAGCCGGCTGCTGACCCGCAACCCATAGGCATGCCCGCACGGCTCCGTCGGATCGCCCTCATCCATGTTGCCAGGCCCAGGCTGGGCCAGCATCGCGGCGCGACGGGCGGCCAGAAACTCGGGCGTGTGCAGTCTGGACGTCATTTCGCCGGTACGGCGGCTGCCGGTTTCAGAAACGCTGCGATCTGCGCCTGGGCTGTGTCCACCATATGTTGTAACCGGATGGTGGTGGCTGCAGCCTGGTGCTTTCGCTCCTGTAGACTTTCCGGAGTGATTCCGGACAGAATAGTGGCAACCTGCCGAAGAATCTGTTGGTCGTCGTCCGAATCTCCAATCAACCATCCCGCCTCATGCAACAAATGCCAGTTGTCGCACTCTGGCGAACCGAAAAACAGGAACGGGCTGCCCGAACACACCGCACTGACGGCTTTGCTGGGTACGCAGACGTGCGACCATCCGGACAGCAGCGAAACGAGGTGCACATCAATCGATCCCAGTTCGGAACGGCTGACCGAGGGCAACAGGGTGATCGAGGGGTCATTCCGGTCGAGTTCGTTCAGGATCTCTTCGTGGCGGGCTCCATACAGTGACAACACGAGGTGAAAGCGGTTGCGGTCAAACGCCTGCATGACCGCCTTCAGGAATTTCACCGAATGGGCTTCACCGAGGTTGCCACAGTACCCGAGGATGATTTTGTCGGCGTGGTCCCGGCGCCACGCCGGAATCTGGCGGGTGGGTACCGGATGATAAACGCCGCAGGGCAATTCGGTTCCGGGCAAATCGGGCTGCTGGTATTTCTGGCGCAGATATTTGGCCTGAAGCGGCCCCAGCGCCACCAGAAAATCCGGCTTGCGCCGATAGACCATCCGGCGCAGCAGCCGGTAAAACAGGTTCCGCGTCCCGACCAGTCCCGCTGCGGCAAACGCTTCCGGATAAACGTCCATCGACCAGAGGCACCACTTCTGCCGGGGCCGCAACAACCAGGCAAAGGCCGTGAGAAAGGGCGGGTCGGTCATGACAATCGTGCAGGGGGCGTTCATCCGGCGGGCTTTCCAGA
>JBGSVU010000582.1:0-4198 GCA_041752775.1 Pirellulaceae bacterium
GTGTTGTCGCTGCTGCCGATGATCTTGAGCCTGCCGTCGCTGTTTCCTTTCGCCTACCTCGGCCTGGTTTTGCCCGTCGACATTCGATCGACACAGTGGATTTTCGTTTTATTTACGGCCTTCAGTCTTGCCCTTGGAGTCTGGCTCGGTTGCCAGGGTCCAAAACGAACCTTTGCCTTGGGTTTGATCATCGGGACGTTCTCCCTGTTTGGCTCTTTCATCCTGAATGCCATGATGCGAGCCTGAATCGGGTTCTGCAGATCCAGCTGTCAGATCCTGGCGAGCGGCAGGGCGTCAGCCCTCCGTGGCTGCGCAACACACCGAGGGCTGACGCCATGCCGCGTGCCCAATAAATTCATTCTTAACCGCGTAGAGTATGGCCGGCGCTTAACGCCGGCGACGGCGGGAGGCCAGGCCCAGGACGCCTGCAATGCCGAATAACGCGACGGCGGATGGTTCGGGCACCGCCGTGAACAGCCCGATTCCGCCATTGTCGCCGAAACCGTTGTAGGTGATGAACAGGTCGGTGCCCCCGAAATTTCCGACCAGGTCACCTTCACCAAGGCCGGCAAACACGCCCGAGCGAGTGCCACCAATATCGGCGATCAGAAAACTCATGCCGGAGCCCAACTCAAACCCATTCCACATTTCCACGGACATCGAGCCGAGAATGCTCAGGTTGCCGGCAATGTTGAATCGGTCGTAGTCGCCCAGTTCCAGGCCACCCAGCTCGAACACGGTGTGCGATTCAGTGCCCAGCGTCAGGTTACCGCCAAATTCGATCACACCGGGACTGTTGCCAGGATTGACATTGCCTTCAAAAAACACATCGCCCGTTCCGGTATAGGAGCCACCTCCCGAAACTGTTTCAAAAAAGACCGAGCTCCCCGATCCGCTGGTTCGAATCTCGCCGTTATTGATTACGGAGTCGTAGAATGTGGTCGTGGCATTGGCACTTGTCACAATCAGGCTGTTGTTGGTCACATGGCCATTGACATCAGCAGTTCCGCTGAAGGCCATCGATCCTGTGTTGTCGAAGCCACCGTTGGCCGTGAACTCACCCCGTCCGGTGATAAAGCCAGCGTTGTTCACTTGACCTTGCGTCACGATCTGACCGCCGAAGTTGGAGATCTGGCCGCTGACGGAATTGGTCAGATTGGTCGCCACGCTCACCATCCCGCCGGTCGAGTTGATGATGCCGTGGTTAACAATGTTGCTGCCTTCGAATCGCATGATGGAACTTCCCGAGGCGTCGACTCGCCCCGTGCCGGTATTGGTCATGTTCATCTTCAGAATTCCCGTTCCAAACAGAGTGCCCGAGTTCACGAGACTGACCTCGCTGACATCCAGGCTCGAACTTGGAAGTGATGACAAGGTTGAAATGTTGGTGAACGCGCCGTGGGTCACATTTCCAGTTAATGAACCGCTGGTTCCGCCAATCCGGGCGTAGCTGGTAAGCGACGTGTCGCCGAACTCAAACCGTCCACCGCCCACAGTTACATTGTCGTCCGGGCCGATGGTCGTTGTTCCGCCGACGGTCACCAAACCACCGGCATTGATATTCAGTGTTCCGCTGCCAGAATCTCCGACTGTCAGAGATCCGGAATTCGTCCATCTTGAGCCGGTTCCAGTTATCGTCACCGCGCCGGTGCTGTCGGAGAAACGACCGATAACTCCGTCCGTGTTGGTGACTTGTCCACCCGCCGCGACATTCAAGGTGCCGACGCCCGAGTTTCCAACGTACAGGTATCTGGAATTCGTCCATTTTGAACCGGCGCCAGTCACATCCACCGAGCCAGTGCCGCCGGAATTGAAGCCCACAAATCCATCCGTGTCGAGCACTTCTCCACCAGCCTGGACATCGAGTGTTCCGGTACCCGAAAATCCAACTTGCGTGTGTGCATCATTCGTCCATTTCGAGCCAGGGCCGGACACTACTACGGTGCCGTTAGCCGTGGTGCCGACTGCGATGGCGCTGCTCCCGCTGGTGACTTGTCCTCCGCCTTGAATGTTGAGCGCACCGATCCCGGAATTTCCGACGAGCAGACTGCCCGATTATTCCAGTGGGACCCTGTGTCAGATACGTTCACGATCGCCGAACCAACTGAGCCTGACCCGCTGGTCAACAAGCCGCCTGACGAGACGTTCATCGTTTGGGGGCCCAATCCGCTAAAGAATCGGCCCAATTCAAGAGCGTTCGTCGTGTTCCATTGGGAGCCAGTACCGGTCACGTTCGAGGTATATCCTGCCGCAAGATCGGTCTTTGTGCTGTTCATGATGCCACCTGCGAAGATGTTGACGTCGCCTATGGCGCTAAATCCCGCGCTTCCTTCAACGGATAGCCGGGCGCCAGACGGGTGCGAGCCATCGAGCGTCAAACTACTCAAAACATCAAGACTAAGGACTTGAGCGCCACCGAGATTGCGCACGTGAATTCCTCGAATCGTTAACGAACCGTCGGCAATAAAAAGGTCAATAAGACTGCCCGCTCCACCGGAACCGTTGATCGAAAATTGATGTTGGGCAACGTTATCTGTGTTGAGAAAAGTAACATTTCCATTTTGAACATTCACGCTTCCCACGGAAGGAGTAAAGTTCGGCGTATTTACATCCCACCAGACTTGATAGGTTTCTGAATTATGAAAATTTGCCCTGCCGCTGGCACCCGGGGCACCCGCAGGATTCCAATTCGAGCTCAAATCGTAAAAAGAGGAGGAATTGCCGGTATTTGTCCAGTTACTGGTTTGGGCCTGAACTGGCTGGACCAAACTGCCGACGGCAATTGCGGCCGCCATGATGACAATTCGAAAGACGGACAGGCTGGCTCCCCGGCGATACGCGGGTGGAGTCGCACGAAACAACGATGTCGGGCAGTAAGTGTGGTTCTTTTGAGTCATGGGTTTCACCTGGACAGGGATTTGAGCAATTGGTCAACCTCGACAGTTCGCGGCTGATCGAGTGTGCTTCCACCGACCGTAACTGCGCGCAACGTTCAGACGAGTCGAAGATTCCAGGAAAGTTCTGAAGATTGGCCTGGCAAAGTTGACGGCGGTGGGACAAGGAGTGCCAAGGAGTGACAAAGAGTCCTTGTGGGTATA
The DNA here is from genome assembly GCA_041752775.1 of Pirellulaceae bacterium. Classification (GTDB taxonomy): domain Bacteria; phylum Planctomycetota; class Planctomycetia; order Pirellulales; family Pirellulaceae; genus BJ22. Next base: position 3,099 of record JBGSVU010000582.1, read on the forward strand.
TGGGGAAGCCGTCCCAACGCAGTCGCGAGCCGGGATTGGGACGTGGTTTGAACCACACCTGATTCCCCCACGAAAAAAAGTGCCGGGCGAATTTCGTCACCCGGCAGCGCCAGCCTGCCAATTGAATTGGCACTTTCCTTGTTGCCGTTAGCTTCGGCGGCAGCGAGAGGCCAGACTCAATACGCCTGCGACGCCGACCAACAAGAAGGCGGACGGTTCGGGAACCGCCGTAAGGGACACGTTGTCGAGCCCGAGGTAATTGGTTGTGGACGGGGTTCCATTGAGGAATGTCAACGTTGTCGTAGCATTCGCGGCAGTAAAAGTTGTGGAAAACTGGCGCCAGCCGACGAAGCCTGGCGTTACTACGTCACTATTCGTAAAGCCGGTTCTTGGGCCTCCGTCAATCATCAGGTCCATAGTTGTCGGGGTCTGATACCTTGAATCCCCGTTGTTGGACTGCGCTCGTCCGACGTAAAACTCCAGCACGTACGTTGCACCGGCCAGGGTCGCGACCGATTGCTGAACGCCGTTCGAGGCACTGCTGTCGTTTCCTCCACCGGTCAGGTCCAGGGCATTTAAACCGGTTTGCGAGTTGAACTGGACCATCCCGGTGAAAAATGGCGGACCGAGTTCACTGTAGGTCGTTGAGAGGGACAGGACGTTTTGCCCGACGACTTCCCAGCCTGTAATCGCGGTGCTCCCCCCGGAAAACAGCTCGAAGCCGCCCGGGGAAATGGCGGGAAATTCAAACGAGCCGTTGTCAACAATGTCGGCGCTGACCATTGGTGCGCCTGTGAGGATGAATGCCAGAACAAGGTTTCGGATTGCTGTCAGTTGAGCCATATGTTTTCTCATTAACCTGGGTCGTATTTACTGTGAGGTTCGAGGGAAGCCGCTTTAGTTCGGAGACGTCGCCCCGACAATAACTGCGCAGAAGAATCAAATGCGTCACGCACTGCAGAATGTTCTGCGGAAAAAATGGAAATGACTTGCGGCCTCCCACGCGAGGTCCTTTGGAAGTGACTGGAACTGACAGACGAGAACGTCTATCGACAGTTTCACGCTGCGGGGAAATCGGATTTTGACAATGCCCGTCGGAC
>JBGSVU010000583.1:0-6733 GCA_041752775.1 Pirellulaceae bacterium
CACGAAATGCTTGGCCGGGTAGACGAACAGCTGTTGTTCCAGACTGATCAGTTCACCGCTGACGGGGTTGATGATCGACAGTTTTTCGATTTCGTCGCCCCACAATTCGACCCGATAGGCGTACTCCTCACAGGAAGGCCAGATCTCCACACAGTCACCCCGGACCCGGAATTTTGACCGTTCAAAGGCAATGTCATTGCGCTGGTACTGGATATCGATCAGTCTTGCCAGCATCTCGTCGCGGTCGATCGTCTCGCCCACGCGCAGCGAGACCATCATCCGTTTGTAGTCTTCGGGCGACCCCAGTCCGTAGATGCTGCTGACGCTGGCGACGATAATCACATCCCGGCGACTGACGAGGGAACTGGTGGTGGCCAGTCTCAGGCGATCGATTTCCTCGTTGATCGAAGAGTCTTTTTCGATATAAATGTCGCGCTGGGGAATGTAGGCTTCGGGCTGGTAATAGTCGTAATAACTGACAAAATAATGGACAGCGTTGTAAGGGAAGAATTCGCGAAACTCGCTGTAGAGCTGGGCTGCGAGAGTCTTGTTGTGTGAGATGACCATCGTCGGTCGCTGCAGCTGCTGGATCACGTTGGCCATGGTGAAGGTTTTGCCTGAACCCGTGACCCCCATCAGCATCTGGTGGCGTTTGCCGGCGCGCAGATTTTTCACCAGCGTCTCGATGGCCTGGGGCTGGTCGCCGGCGGGTTCAAAGGGAGCAGCCAAACGGAACATGATCTGGGCCTGGACTATTCGGGCAGTTTGGGTTGGGTCGAATCTGGCAAATCTACCATAAAATCGAGGTATTGTCGCAGCTGTTCGATCCGCACCGGGCCAATCCCCGGGACCTCGGCCAATTCTTCCTCGTTGCGAATGGGAAAGTTTTCCCGACGGTACTCTACGATCGCTGATGCCAGCACTGGTCCCACGCCCGGCAGGACCGCCAGTTCCGCTTCGGTGGCCGTGTTGATCCGGGTTCGCAGCTGGTATTCGATGCTGTTCATCCGGTCCAGGTCACCGACCAGGCCATGCCGCCAGCGCATGATACCGACGAACCCGCCTGCCAGCATCACGCAGAGGACCAGCATCACCATCGACCAGAGTTGCTGGTTCCGGGAATTCCAGAGGGTCGCGGTGGGGGTCGTAGTCTCTTTCGCCGAGGAGTCGCTGGCAGGTTGTTCAGTCGCGTTTTTTTCTGGCGGGCAGGACACGGGAAAGTCACTCCGATTTGAAGGAATCCTTCAGATGCAGGTCATACTACCGACGGATATTATACGAGTGGATTTCAAAGGCTTGAATTGGCCGAAAGCCTGGCAATGGCCCGAAGGGTTAACGTTGGATGAAGAGCGGGCGAAATTCTGCTGCCCGTCTACTTCCCCGCCAATTCAGTCTGTTACAATACCGTCGTCGACTGGGAGTTGCCAGGCGGCGGGCGGCACCCCATGGGCAGGCTGCCGTAACCGACTTCATTCGGCTCAAAGCCGTCAGGGAGCCGATTGTGAGTCTGTTCGACAACGCGAAATACCAGTATCGCGATACTTTTTTTGTGTTCTTTCCCGGGAACCGAAGGCCGGACGCGACCGCCTTCCGGTCGGCGCTGGAAAGTCTCAACGAGGGCTTTGAAATTTCCGCCGTCCATGCGGACGGCGAACTGCTGGAATCGGCCTCGGTGGTCTGCCCCGAAGACTATTCCGGAATCGATGTCGCACTGGTTTCCGGTGACGAAGTCCGCCAGCAGATTCGCGACCTGATGCAGGAATTCAAAACCATCACGCTGGTGGGCGAGGATTCCAGCCGGATTCTGCAGATGAAACAGTATGACAGCCGCTTCGACGTCCTCCATTTCGAAGAGGCTGGCAAAGGCGACGATCTCGACCCCGGCAGCCTGTTGCTGGTCGTCCAGCAGCTGGTCGCGTTGACAGGCGGGATCGGTGTCGATCCACAGAGCATGAGCCTGTTGTAGTCGCGACGGGTGCATGATCGGGCAGGTTTTTACGCTGGTTCCGTGGTCAAAAAAACTCAGGAGTCATTTCATGTGTCGTCGTTTCTGCGTGGTGATGCTGATCGCCAGTACCGGTTTCCTGACATCCAGTGCCGCCGGATTGAATCCGCCGCAGGAAAGTGGCGACAAAACGGTTCCAAAAAAAATGCAGGATGAAACCATCCACCCGGCCGACAGCGGCAAAGCCCCGAAGGCGGGCGATCCGGCGTCAGCCAGCGATTCTGCCGACGCTGACGCCAGCTGGATTCAGCTTTTCAACGGCGTGGACCTCGAAGGCTGGACGCCGAAAATTCGCGGCTACGAGCTGGGCGAGAATTTCGCCAACACCTTTCGCGTCGAAGACGGCGCTTTGAAAGTCAGTTACGATGGCTACGACAAGTTTGACAACCGCTTCGGTCACCTCTTCTTCAGGGAAAAATTTTCGCATTACATTTTGCGAGTCGAGTACCGCTTCGTCGGCGAACAGGTCCCCGGTGGCGCTGGCTGGGCGTGGCGAAACAGCGGGGTCATGCTGCACGGACAAGACCCGGAAACCATGGGGATCAACCAGGATTTCCCGGTCTCGATTGAAGCCCAGTTTCTGGGCAGCGGTGACCCAAGAACCGGTCCCACGCTCAATCTGTGCACGCCCGGAACACATGTCGAAATCGCTGGCGAGCTGGTCAAACGGCATTGCACCGATTCCACATCACCCGACTTTCCCGGTGACCAGTGGGTCACTGCGGTGCTGGAAGTCCACGGCAATGAATTGATCCGGCACATCATCGACGACCAGGTCGTGCTGGAATACACCCATCCCCAGCTGGACCCCGGCGACAAGGACGCCCTGCCGCTGATTGTCGATGAAAAAGTGCAACTGGATGGCGGCACGCTCTCGCTGCAGTCCGAAAGCCACCCCATCGAATTCCGCAAAGTCGAAATTCGCCTGCTGGATCCGGAGGGCAAATCCCCCGCAGGGAATTCCGCTGGCGAAAAGGCTCCTGACAACCAGCAAAAGGAAGGCGACAAATCCGGTGGAACAACTCCCGGCAAATAAAACGCCAAGACAGGCGGCCAGCACGAACGTTGCTCCGGCGGCCGTTAAAGAGCGGTCCCAAAAGGGGGCTGACCCACTCTGCCTTTCCAGGGTCTGGCCCCTCCTGGGGCAGGCTCCAAATCAGCTGTCGCTGGACGTCGAGTCGTTGCGCAGCTGCTTCAGCTTCTGCTGGCGAACAATTTCTTCCAGCTCGGCCCGCCGTTTTTCCTGGCCAACCTGCGTAAACTGAAACAGACTGACGGCGGTCAAATCCAGAATCGCAAGGACCAGAATCAGGATCAGAAACAGTGTCAACATCGTCACCAGCGTGATGTACATGTAACTGTCGACCGTGTTGGAAAGGCTGGTGATCACCGCTCCGCAGGCCCCGACGAGGGCCCCCACCAGAGTCCGTCGGCGGAATTTGTGCCATTCAAAAGTCCGTACCCGTTCGGAATGATCCGCAACCTCAATCGCCCGCCAGCGACGCAGATGCTGGAACATCATCACGATTCCCCCTGCAAAGACGACCAGCCCAAACAGCATGGCAGGAAGGTCCAGCCGGTCGGGCAACAGGCTGGCGACCAATAACCGGGCTGTCATGGGAAGGGCTCCTCGGAACAGGAATTGCAATCCCACCATCTTACGCCCGGCACCGTCGCAAATGCAAACTCCGGTTTTCGCTCTCCATAGCCGACCGGAAGGTGCCCGCCCCGTCCCGGCAATTCAATACAGGATTCCGCACAGGATTCACCGGCGACAGACCTGTCCCGGCAGGCTCCGGGGCCGCTACTCCGGGGCCGCCGCTACTGCCGCTATTACCGCCGCTACAAGGGACGGCGCATCTGGACGGCAGAATCAGTCTGGACAAAGCCCAGTTTGGCAAAACATCCACTGGTCCGTTCGTCATCCAGTGGAGTTTGCGTTTCGACCAGCCCGATTCCTTCCTGGGCAATCGAACGAAGTGATTCGTTGATCAGGCAAGTCGCCAGTCCCGTACGCCTGGCGGAATCGGTCACCTGCAAATCGTACATTCCGGCCGCGCGGGCTCCCCAGCTGTGGGCGATCGGCTGCATCTCCCAATAGGTTACCGCTGCCATGATTTGCTGGGTGGAGTGGTTGACCAGTGTGAATCGAATCCGCCAGGCGCTGCCCAGCGAACAGGCCTCCCACCAGTTGGATGGAGGGGGATCATGTTCCGTTACAAAATCGTACTGGCGTTTCAGGCTGATCAGTTTTCGGTCCACCAGCGGCCGGTAGCCGGCCAACTCGCGATGGAAAATCCCGACTTGCCGTGTGACCTGAAAACCTGCCGCCTCCAGCGGACGGAACATCGCCACGTCGTCGGCCAGGACTCCGGGTACCCGGCTGCCTCCATAGATTCCCAGATAAAACGGTGACCAGGGGAAATGGCTGCCGGCATAACAGTGCCGCGCCCCCCGCCCCCGCAGATAGTCCAGCGAAGCCTCAATCAAAGTGCCCGCCAGTTCCGGATCGCCGTCCGGATTCACCAGTCGCAACTGCGAAATAATCCCGGTCGCCAGGTCCAAATCGGAACCGTCGGGCAAACTGGCGAAACCGGCATGCGAAAAACCCGCTGCTTCGCCGTCGCGAAAGCCGATATGCAAACCCGCTGCCTCGAACCAGGGTCGCGAAAAAACCAGTTCCTCAAGAAGTGCCGCATCAATTCCCTGAGCCATGCCGCGCAGCCGCTTTTGTTGCTGCCAGACATTGACCAGCGCCGACGGATCCGTATTCAAAAAAGGCCGACAGGTGATCACATCAAAACGTCCGGGCAGGGTCGGGGATTCAGGCCGCTTCGGCAATCTTTCGACGTGTGATGCGAACCGGTTTGTCGCGCCAGCGGCGGTGCAACCACCAGTACTGGGCCGGCGCCATTGCGATGGCCTGTCCCATCCGGTCGTTGTACCACTGTGTCAGCGATTTTACATCCTCAAGTCCGGCAGGCAAATCAAGCGGATCCGCCACACCGGTACAGCCAATTTCGAATTGCATCGGCGCATCGAGGTGGCGACAGTAACTGACCATCATCGGTGCGCGGCCGTTGAGCGTAAAGAGGGCCACCGCCTTGTGACAGGCGGCCGGGCGCCCCAGAAAGTCGATCCAGCAACCCTTGGTGCCCGCGTGCTGGTCCCCCAGAATCGCCAGGATCTGCCCCTCGGCCAGCAATTCCTCCACCCGTGAGGCGCTGCCATCCTTGGGCAACAGGAACTGTCCGTAACTCTCGCGAAAGCTGTTGACGAAACGGTTCAGCCACGGGTTGTCCAGTGCCCGGGCCACCGTAAAGCTGGGCATCCCCAACAGACCCGTGACGTATCCGGCCATTTCAAAGTTGCCGAAATGGCCCGAGACCGCAACCAGCGGCCGGTAATCAATCAGGTAACTCGTCATCAGGCGTTTGTCGCGGATGGTGACGTATTTCCTCCAATTGGAATGGTGGATTTTTCGCGGCACAAGCACGACTTCACAGGCCATCATCACAAGGTGATACCACATGTCACGAGTCAGGGCGCGGCGACCGGCACCGTCAAGTTCGGGAAAGGTTGCCGACAGGTTTTCTTCGCAGACTTTGTGACGCACGCGAAATACATCCGCGAACAGCCATGCACAAGCCCTGGCAACGGAACTGCACTGGCGGGGCGAAAGAACCTGCACCACACAAATCAGCACGCGCACAGCTGCGTACTCCAGCATCCAGCGATGACGCAGTCGGATTTTCAACTCAAGCTTCCTTTCCTGACCGGGATTCCCTCTGCAGACCACCAGGGACGTTTTCCATCCTAACCCCAGGCCGTGAACGATTGCCAGTCCATTTTTCTTCGTTCGGAACGCCCGGGAGAAACCCTGCGGGGGCGATTGACCCGGCCGGGGACGCTTCCGACAATGGGACTGCGGGACCGTGGACGGGACAGGGAGGGCCGGTCAGAATCCGAACGGCCCCGCATTTTTTCCCGCGATACCCGCCGGCCGTGTCAACGCGATGGGGCGCATTTTTCCCAGTTTTTTTTGTTGATTTTTTCAGGAGGACTGGAAAGATGAGCTTTGAGTTTCCCGGCAATGAACCAGCCGGTCCCGGCGGACCGCGGCGGAGCCCCAAGGGCAAAAGTCCACCCCTGTTTTTGCTGTTGATCATCGGCGCGGTAGTCATTTTCTTTTTCAATTCCCAGGCGGCCCGGCAACCGGGCAATCCGGGTGCTGGTGACATACCACAGGGATCATCCAGCGACGATGTCCAGGGCGAATACCCTTCTGCCGAACACGACCGGCGCGATTTCGACCCTCTCAAACAAAGCCCGGCCAACGTGAATTCCGACGACTGGGGAATGGAGGATGTCGATCCGGTCAAAAAAACAACCAGCAATGGTGAAGTCGAATTGCGGCTGAACAACGCATCGGAAAAAGAAACCGGATCAGGGCAAGAAACACAGGGTCCCGTAAAGTCGGGCGACTGGGAAATGGACACGGACAGCGGCCGGAAATCGGGCGGCCAGACGTATCGCCAGTGATTCCCCCGGCGCCGTGAAGCCAATCTGCACCCTCCAGCAGTCCACCGCGACTGAACCGGGCTTTATTCCGGGGGTGTGTTCGTCGTCTGCACAATTCTTCCGTAAACGCCGGGCCTGCGATCGTGGGTCCGGTGGACTTCGTGCTGGCCCGGGATGTTGATCAGGTGCTTTTGCCGGGCCAGCGCC
>JBGSVU010000584.1:0-2828 GCA_041752775.1 Pirellulaceae bacterium
GCGATTGTCGCCACGAGAAACCTCGAAGTCAGCCTCGGGACTTTTTCGCTGGATGCCGACGACAGCGTGGCCAATACGGTCACGGCCTCCAGCGATGGAACGCTGAACCTGCACGCCAACACCGCAGCCCAGAACGCAACCATTTTCTCCGGCGGAACGATCAACACCGTGGTCACCGGCAATCTGGCCAACGCAGTAACAGTAGTGGGCCAGAACAGCCTGCTGAACATGAGCGCCAACCTGAATCTCGCGGGTGATCTGGAAATCCGCGGCGATGGGGCCAGCCCGGCCACAGTCAATGCCAATGATTTCGACATTGTCGCCAACACTATTTTTGTGGGACGCTTTGCGGGTTCAGGTGATTTGCTGAACAGTGGTGTTTTGACGGCCAACAATCTTCGAGTCGATTCCAGTGAATTGTTATTGACGGGCGGAGACGATGTGGTGAACACTTTTCTGGAGTTGATGAACGATTCGGAACTGGCAGTCGCCCAGGCGCCTGGCGAGTTGACCGGGTTGACGCTGCATGGCAATACGCTGTCAGTACTGGACACGAGTGCGCTGGCCCTGGCGTTCGACTCCAGCAGCGTGTTCGGGCTGGACTGGGCTTTTCGCTGGGCGAATCCCGGAGCGGGCGACCGTGTCGCGACGATCAATTCAATGATTGGCGATGGCCGCATCCAGATTTCTTCGTCATCCGCGGTATCGGTATTCGACCAGGGTGACGGGTTTACCTATGTCGGATACTTCAATTCGATTCCGGAACCCGCATCGGTCTGGCTACTGCTGGTTCCGCTGCTGGGGATGGCCAGAAAGCGTCGCTGCCGGGTCCGGTGCCAGAATCTCGCCTGAACCGGTCTGGAGTTTTTCCAGCGCGCCGGCGGGCAGGCAGTTGCGAAAGGAACCGAAATCCTCACCGGAGAGAACGGCCTGCCAGCTTTCCCTGTTCTGCGCCAGCCAGCCTGTTGATGACAGCCGGGCGAGAATCTGCTGAATGTGATTGCAACACTGGTTGCGAATCTGGCTGGTGAACGGGAGGACATCGTCGCTGTAGTCGTCGAGTCTGGAACAGAGCCGGGACCATCCGCGCGCCGCAGAGAACTGCTCTTCCTGGCTGAGGTTTTCGGATTCCAGTGCGACCAGTTCGGCAACAGCGTTTTCCAGCTGCGCCGTGGTGATCAGGTCATGCACGAGACTGATGCGGCAAATCCGGCGGGTCGGGTCGTCGATGCTGACATCGATAGCCTGTTTCCAGTCGGCGGCCGCCTCGGCCGTAAGCCCCTGCGAAGACCGGAACATGGCCCGGTTTCCCAGCAGCATGCTTTTTTGATGAAGGGCATCACGATTGGTTTCGTCGGCCTCGAGAAGTCTGTCGAGGATCAGGATTCCTTCGGAACAGGCATCGATAGCCGCCGGTGGGGCCTCCCTTGCCAACAGGTTGCTTCGGTTCAGCAATGCGACAGCCATCGCCATCATAACGGACGAGTCTTTGGGATTTCGTTCCAGAATCATTTCCAGAGACTGGATCGCCTGCTGGAAAGTCGAATCGGCGGCGCTGGAACCGGAGTTCATTTGGCACAACCCGAGGCAAATCTGTGACTCAGCGAGACGTCTCAAGAGGTCATCATGCGCAGGATGCTTCCGGAATTCCTGTTGGCGAATGGTGACGGCCCGCTGATATTCGGACTGGGCCCGGTTGAGATCACCCTGGGCGATCCTGGCATTGCCAAGCGAATGCCGGACCCAGGCCACCCGGTCCACACTGACGGGGTCCTGGTGGCAACCGTCGGCCAGGCGGATGGCGACCGGAAGTGTGGCTTCCAGAATTCCGGCGGCTTCCTCATTTTTCCCCTGGGATCCCACTGCGGCGGCCATTTTGACCTGATTGTCCACGAGCGAAACGAGCACGTCGTGGTCCTCGGGTGACAATTCAATCAGTTGAACGAGGTGCTCGCGGGACGATTCGAACAACTGTTGTCCGGCCTCAAAGTTTCCTGCGGCGACCTGAATGGTCCCGTACTGCATCTGGATTTTGGCCAGGTCCATTTTGGCGTTCGCCGTTCCATCCTGACTGGCGAGGGTGGCGAAGAGAGTCATGGCCGATTCCATCTGGGCGTTCTGCAGTTTCTGCAGGTGCGGGATGTCAAAAACCGATTCGCTCCCGATGGCGCCCAGCATCTCCCAAATCGCGGAGCGCGCCTTTCCGTAATTCGAGATTGCGTCGTCGCGCTCCCGCCCCAATTGCCGCTGATGCACGACCTGAAAGACAATCGTCAAAACGGTCGCGGCCAGCAGAACGGCGGCAAGACTGACTGGCCAGGGATTTTTTCGGGACCAGCGAATCCACCGTTCCGGGGCCGACACCGCCCGCGAGCGAATCGGATCTCCCCGCAGAAAACGCTGCAGATCGTCAACCAGTTCCTCGGCGTTCTGGAATCGGCTGGCTGGGTTCCTCGCCAGACCGCGATGACAAATGACCGCGAGGTCCCGCGGCACCCCCGGCCGCAACTCCTGTACGGGTGTGGGCTCCCGCTGCAACACGAGCTGAATCGTTTCCAGCGGGGAGTTGCCATGAAAAGGCGGCCGCCCCGTCAAACACTCGTACAGGATGGCGCTCAATCCATAGATGTCCGCCGTCGGCTGCGACGTGGACGGATTGCCGGCAATCTGTTCGGGAGCCATGTACGAGGGCGTTCCGAGCAACTCGCCTGTCCGGGTATGAAACGGCCCACCTTCGGGCAAACGGGCCAGTCCGAAATCGACGATTTTCACCGACTCGGCCAGTCCCACAGGCTCCGTTTTTTCTTCGCCGGTGTCGCTGTCGCAAC
>JBGSVU010000585.1:0-2458 GCA_041752775.1 Pirellulaceae bacterium
ACCCGCGCCAGGGGTCGGCGGCGCGGGTTCAGCGAGCGGCGAATCGGGGGGTGACCACGATCGCCGCAGATTATTTTTTCCGGACCGGGGACCACCCGAAAAAACGGGTTTGCCCCTCACGGCTGCCGACTGAAGCGGACGGAACTCAGGAACCGGATTCCGATTCGTCGTCTCCGTCGCCTTCACCGGATTTCTCTTTCTTCAAATCACCCTGCGGCATTTTTTGCCGGAGGTTTTGCAGTTCTTCCAGCTGGCGCTGAAGCATTTCGTCCGAGCGTTGCATCTGCTGGCGCGACATTTCCAGCTGATCCCGCATAACGGCCATCTGCGCGCGAAATTCTTCGGCGGCCCGACGCATGTCTTCCATTGCCTGGCCCTGTTCTTCCGCCATCGGGTCCACCAGCAGTCCCGGTCCGACACGTTGCATGTCCAGCTGCAGGTCGGCCATATTCTGGTCGGGGTCACCGGGATTCCAGCGGGCCATCTCCCGCAGGGCAGGGGTGATTTCGATGCGGGTTTCCTTGCCCGCCCGCAACAGCGTCAGGGTCAGCGGTTTTTCATTTTCGCCAGCTTCGTTGACAGCCCGCGACAGCGCCTCTGTGCTGGACAGGGCAGTTTCACCTGCGAACAGCAGAATGTCATGTTGCTGAATTCCGGACTGGGCGGCCGGGGATTCCGGCGTGACTTCGGCAACCACCAGTCCCGAACCGGCGTCGATCCCCAGTTGCGCGCAGAGCGTGGCATCGACCGGTTGGCAGTGCACACCAATAAAGAATTTTCCAAACGCCTGCATTGCCTGTACGGCCAGCTGCGACTGGTGGGAGGGCAGGTCGCTGGCCTCCAACTGAAAAGCGATCGGGGGACGGGGCATGAACATGGCCCGCAGCGGCTGGTTACCCGCTCCCAGATGGCCACCCTGAATCGGTCCGTCAAACACGATTTCGGTTTTTTCGCCATCCGGACCAATGATGATGGCCTTGCTGGTCGCGCGGGTTTCGACGTTGCCGTCGACATTTTCGGTAGTTTGCTGGCTGGAAATCTGGACGTTGTTGGCGCCAGACAGATCAATCTCCTGGGTCTTTCCGCTGCCGTCCGTGACGATCAGTTTTCCATCGCGGATTTCAAGCCTGGTTGCCGAGTTGACATTCGCGGTGGCGTCATCCTGGTTCGACTGTTGCTGCACGGCAACAACGACTTTTTTCCGGTTTGCGGTCTGGCCGGATTCGGACTGTTGAGCCGGATCCTGCGAATGTGCCAGGGCCGGCAAAGCGGCGAGCAGGCCAAAAAATGTCAGTGAGCGGATCATGTCAAGTTCTCCCTTGGGAAAAAAACGGGTTGGGTTGAGGCTGTAAGGAAATCTGCCTGGGAAACAGGAGTCGGGTTGCCGTTCCAGCAACGGCGCGCAAGTAAACGTGTGTGGGCACAACCAGCCGGGGCAGACGCATGTCCGGTTACTGCCCCCATGCCTGGGCGCGAATGTACTGAATCGGCACCACCACCTGGCGACCGTCGTTCAGACGGCCGCGCATGTACTGGACTTCGGGTTGCAGCGCCATTCCCTGGCGGTTGTACTGTCGCTGGACATCGACGGGGACCGGCTGCAATTCCCAGTTCAACCCCATTTCGCGCGCCAGGGACAGCGGGATGACCGGAACTTCTTCGGCACCCTCCGCCTCGCCTTCATTGCTGACCAGCTGCAGGTGATGGGTGGCGTACTGGTCCCACGGACGCGACGAGTCCGGTCCTGGCGTCTGGCCAGAGGGCAAATGCGGATTCAGGGGAGCGGCAACGCCTGCCAGTTCCGGGTCCGCGCCGCGCCGGTTCTGCTGTTGCAGAAATCCGGCCCGATAGCCCAGCCATGTCATCAGCAACATCGCTGCAGCCGTGGCAAAAAACGTTGCGCCGTGACGCCAGAAGCGGGGCCGGGAAAAAGTGTGCGTGTCATCCCTGAAAACGCCGCCGGCATGACCGGTCCCATTCGTCTCGAACCCGTGGCCATCACCACCAGTCAGGGTCGCGTGTGAACATCCCGGGTCACCGGGCAAGGTGTCCGGTGGTTCGGCCACAAACAAACCAGGCGATTCCAGCATCGCGCCGATCTCCCGCCGCAACAACTGGTCTTCCACCATCAGCAGCGCCAGCTGGCGGTAAAGCTCCACGTCGTTTTCGGCGCGATTCAGCAGCTGGCGGATTTCGGCGCGATTCAGCTCGCCATCCACCAGACGCCGGATCAGGATTTGACTATTGTCAGACATGATTCAGTTGCCATTGAAAATTGTGATCATCTGCATTCGGCATTTTGCCCCCTTCCTGGGAACAGGCGGCCGCCTCAAAGCCGCGGCAGGGGTTCCGCCAGGGCAGCCCGCATGGTTCGTCGCACCATGTCGCGCGATTTCATCAGGCGGTATTCAATTGTTTTTGTCTTGACTCCAAGGTGCTCGGCCAACTGCTGGTAGCT
>JBGSVU010000586.1:0-2893 GCA_041752775.1 Pirellulaceae bacterium
CCACCCGCGGCGACCGAGATTTTTTTCAGAAAGCCGGCTTCCGGTGAAGGCAGTGCCTGGGTCGCCTTTTCGGATTCCAGTTCGACGATATCCTGGTCGCGATCGACCCATTCACCTTCCTTGACCAGCCATGAGGCCACTTGTACTTCCTGAATCGACTCGCCCAGACTGGGGACTTTGATCTCAATCATTGAACGTTCCAAATCGCCTTAAAACGGTTAAACGGTCTTGTGGAATAAAAAGACCCGGCTTTGCTGCCTGTGCCCAAAAGGGGCAGGCTCTTATTCTATCGGAGTCCGGGCGGGCTGAAACCACCGGTTTCTGCAAAACTCCGGCCGTAGCTTCTGGTGTCGCAATCCACTTCAGATTGCCCGGCCGCGGGTTTATACTCGCGTTGACGGCAGCGGCAATGTGCGGCAAGCTGTCGGTTCATTTGGGAGCCATTCAAAAAGGGGTCAGGAGCCTTTTTGGACAGGCTGTTGCTTTCGAACATCCGGACCACAACGCTGCGGCAGTTTGTGGCCATACAGGTTAACCGTTATGAACATCACGACCGGGATCAATTTGAGCGACTTCATTCGCAACATTCCCGATTTTCCGAAACCCGGAATCCAGTTCAAGGACATTACCCCGCTGTTGGCGAATTACCGGGCTTTCCGCAGTGCAATCACGCAGATGGCGGACCACTACCGGTCGGCTGGAATAGATGTCATTACGGCGGCGGAGGCGCGGGGATTTTTGCTGGCCGCACCGCTTGCCCTTGAGTTGGGGATTGGAATGGTTCCCATTCGCAAACCAGGCAAACTCCCTTTTCAGCGTCACTCCTACAGCTATGAACTGGAGTACGGCACCGACACGCTGGAAATGCATGTCGATGGAGTCGAACCGGGCCAACGCGTGCTGGTTGTAGACGACCTGCTCGCGACGGGAGGCACGGTCGAAGCGTGTTGCCGCATGATCAGTGAATCGGGGGCCGTCGTTGCGGGGTGCGCCTTTTTGATTGAGCTCGGTTTTCTGAACGGTGCCAAACGGCTTGAGCCGCATCCGGTGTTCAGTCTGATTCGATACGACGAAGAATAGTTTGACGGGCAGGGAGCAGATGTCGACACGATCATTGGGCAGTTCGCAGGCATTGGACCGTTCGCAGGGCGTTGCCGATTCCCCGCTGGACCGGATTCTCGCGGGGTTGATGGTTCGTTACTGCGAGCGCGTGCCGAATGTCCAGGCTGTGATCGATGCGATGATTGACGAGAGAATTATCGCCGCGGCCAGTGAAATCGAAAACGACCATATTGCATTCCGGACGATGGGGGTTCCACATCTGGGCGTCCAGTCGCTGGAAAAGATCTTTTTGCATCACGGCTACACGCTGCGGGACCGCTACGATTTTGCTGCCAAAAAACTGAACGCCTGGTGGTACGCGCCTCCATCCGACCATTATCCCAGGATCTTCATCAGCGAATTGCGGGTCGCTGACCTGCCGGCTGAAACCCGCCGCATCATCCATTCCTACACCGATGAAGTCCGCAGCGACCCGGTCGATTCGCTGGATCTCGACGACGCGGCCGCGGTGGACCGTTTTTTGCATGCCGGGCTGTGGCGGACTCCGACGCTGGACGACTACCGCGCCCTCGGCCGCGAGAGCGAGTACGCTGCGTGGGTGATCTACAACCGGTATTACCTCAATCACTTCACGATCAGCGTGCACAATCTGCCGGAAGGTTTCAACACGATCGAGGCCTTCAACGCGTTTCTTTTGCGTCGCAATTTCAGGCTGAACGACTCCGGGGGGATGGCCAAAACCAGCCCGGACGGGCAGTTGATCCAGAGTTCAACGGTGGCCCAGATGGTTGCAGCCGAGTTTTCCGATGGAGCGGGCGGGACGGTTTCCAGTCCGATTGCGGGCAGCTATGTGGAGTTTGCCGAACGAAAAATTCTGCCGCAGTTTGCCGCGCTGCCCCGCGACCAGATTCGTCGCCAGCACCGCCGCGAGGGATTCGAGGCCAACAACGCCGACAAGATTTTTGAAAGTACCTATTCGCAGCAGACTTCCCGCGGCGGGCAGTAAGGTCTCCGGACATCGGAGTCTCCCGCTTTCAGGACGGGGCGGGACTGCTATTGGGCAATTTTCGGGGGCGCTTCTATACTGGTGCCAGGCCAGCCATCGGACGATTCCGTTGGACCGGGTCATCCGCCCACCATGAAAAAGGACTTTCGCATGAACTTTGACCAACTCGCTGAATTTGGCAATATGGGACTGATGTGGGTCGGGTTTGGAACGGTCGTGGGGTTGGCCGCGAAAGCGATCATGCCCGGCCGCGATCCGGGTGGGGCGGTCGCAACCATTCTGATGGGGATCGCCGGGACCTTGATCGGGTGTGCGCTGCTGAAGTTTTTTTATCCGACGCAGGATGTGAAGCCGATTTCGCCAGAAGGTTTTGCGGTCGGGGCTGGCGGTGCCTTTGTGCTGCTGTTGTTCTACAAGGTTCTGGGCGGATACTGGTTCATCGAAGGCGAAGTCACGTCGCAACGTCATCGCCGCCGTCGCCGCCGCTACCGCGCGGCCGTGGACGAATAGTCTCGGGCTGGGGCTGTCCAATCGGGCAGAGATCGTGACAATGGACCGACCTTGCGGCCGTCCGGTTCTCCTGTTTTGAGCCGGGTCTGCGCCTGGATTACGATTCCTGGCGGATTGCCCCCGCCCGAGAGGCCCTCTACTTCCCGCCAACCGCTGATGCATGACAATCCCAAAACCTGTGTGGCGCTGGTCGGAATGGGCACCGTCGGTACCGGTGTGGCGCGATTGTTGCTGGACCACGGCGACCGCACCGCCCGTCATGCCGGCCGGGTTTTGTGGATCAACCATGTCGTTGTGCAGGATTGCGACAAGCCA
>JBGSVU010000587.1:0-6015 GCA_041752775.1 Pirellulaceae bacterium
CCGCCGCCGACAACATCGAAGCTATCGAAGCGGCATCCACCAGCTCGACCCGCGCCTGCGGTGCGTAATGCGCGTCGAGGCTGCCGGAGACGCGGGGCGAATGGTTGGAATGTCCTTCCGGCATCTGGCCAAGGCATTCGAAAATCTGTTCGGCTGTTACAAAGCCTGGTCGCAGTATGGCCACCCGGTCGGGACGGCTGCAGTCCACGATTGTCGATTCAATCCCGATTTCGCAGGCACCGCCATCGAGGACCAGCAAACCGGAATCGGGAAATTCCTGCCGGACATCGGCGGCCTGGGTGGGGCTGACCCGGCCGAACCGGTTGGCGCTGGGCGCGACGACCGCCGAATCGAACCGGCGCAGCAGTTCGAGGGCGACCGGATGGCTGGGCACCCGCACCGCGACGGTTTCCTGGCCGCCTGTGATTTCCGGAAGAACCTGAGCCGATCGCCTGATGACCAGCGTTAGCGGACCGGGCCAGAATCGGTGTCCCAGTTTTTCTGCGCTGGCGGGCAGCGACTCGATCCAGCTGCGGGCAGCCGCCATGCTGTGACAGTGCACGATCAGGGGATGGTCGGCGGGCCGGTTTTTCATTTGAAAAATTTTCCGGACTGCGGCGAGGTTGCCGGCATCGGCCGCCAGGCCGTAGACCGTTTCGGTTGGCATTCCGACGATGTTGCCAGCGCGCAGCGCATCGACGGCGCGGTCGATCTGGCGATTCAGTTCGGGAGTCAGTATTTCGTTCGACACCGTGGACTCGGCGAGATGGGTGGAACCGTACCCCGCGGGTTGGGGCCGTTTGTGAAATCAGCCGAATTCTATCCTGATCCGGCTGAAAATGTTGTCCCCCGGCCTCGCCGTTTTTTTGGAATCGCACAAAAAAACCTCCCCGGCATGTTGCGAGGGAGGTCGTGCGTGGTGCATGAAGCGGAGGTAACCTTCGGAAGTCCGCGAGGTTGACCGGGCGGTGGACTAGGCAGTGCCTTCTTCCACTTTCCAGGTCGCGTCCATCTTGCCTTTCGAAACTCCGTCTTTGCCCATTTTGTCGTAGACCCACTTGATCTCTTCGTAGTTGAAAGAGACGTGTTCGGTCGGCACGGAGGTCGAAGTTTCGTCAACCACACCCGAGAACTCAAAGTTGGTGATCATGGCGTGCTTCAGTTCGTACTGGAAGAAAGGCACCCGCTTCTTCGCACCAGTTGAGGTCGTGAAGTCGATTTTGATCAGGCTGATGGGTTTGCCGTCGGCAACCAGCTGCAGCAACTTGGTGGTCGATGAATCCATTTCCTTGACGATAACCACATCGCCCATGGTGATGTGTCCACGCTGACGGGTCGAACCCGATTTTCCGGTCGCAATGTTGCGATGCATTCCCTGGCTGAAGCTCAGGATGTTGATCCACTCTTTGTGATCCGGCTCAACAGATTCGCCTGGACAGTCCGGAATGTGCATGTAACCAGCCATAATGATTCTCCCTTTTTTCTTTCCCGAAAACTGAAACAAAACCTGTCAAAACTAACCAGAGCCGGGATTCCTTTGCCCCCGTTTTTGGCATTCTTGCTCAGGACAATACGATTATCGCAACCACCGCGAATCTGTTGCCGCAATTCCTGGAAAAATGATTTTTGTGGCCGTCGGGCCAGCCCGGAACGCTTTTTGCCCGGCCTTTCGATGCTGTGTGACCGCCCGTTGCGGGATGACCTGTATCGGCCGGCAGGAACCCGTTCCACGGGGAATCGGGCACCTTTTCAAATTGGGAGTGACCTTCCGGAGATTCACGGCAGGCCCGAAGAACAAAAATGCGGCCAAAATGGGGATTCAAACCCGCTGCGACAACCCCGCTGGAGGGCCCATCCCCGGCATTTCCAGAAAAACAGGCCCGTTTCACCGACTTTTGCGATCCGGCCACGCGGCAACTGGAACGCGAAATCGAATCGTCTCACATCCCGGAAGGATTACCTTCCATTGATCAGCCGTTCGCCCAGCATGTTGTCCAACTCGGGAATCGCCAGGATTTTTTTGCGTGTTGCCTGGGCATCGTACTCGATTCGGTGAAAAGTCACCGTCATTTCTTCCTGGTCCAGGATCACATAACAGGCCCGCGGATCTTCGTCGCGTGGCTGGCCAACGCTGCCGACGTTGACCATGATTTTTTCATCGCCCAGCGAATAGACGCGGTCAATTTCATCGGGTGGCAGAAACGACCCACCAGCGGTAAAAACCCCGGGAATATGCGTGTGCCCCTGAAAACAGTACTTTTGAACCCGCTGTAACAGGTTCGCCATGCGGTCCCGGTCGTAGATGTGTTCCGGAAACACGTACTCGTTGGTGGGATCCCTCGGGCTGCCATGCACAAACAAAAAATCCCCTTCGTCATGGCGTTTGGGCAATTCCCCCAGAAAATCCCACCGCAAGTCCAGCGAATCGGGGTCGCGGGCATTTCCCGGATCTTCGAGTTGCTCACGCGTCCAGAAAATTGCCCGCAACGCAACTGGATTGAACCCGGCCGGATCAAACAGGGCGGCCTGATCATGATTGCCCAGAATCGTCAAATTGGCGTTGGCAATGATCAGGTCCAGGCAGGCGGCAGGATCGGGGCCATAACCAATGATATCCCCCAAACAGATGATTTCATTGACGCGCTGACCACCGATATGGGCGAGAACCTGAGTCAAAGCTTCGAGGTTGCCATGGATGTCACTAATCAGGGCTCTGCGCACTGCTATTCCTCACTTGAATTCATGTCTCGGGACGGCGCGAGCTTGCCGAACAGCTCCAGTTTAATCAGCCAACAGCGCTGAGTCTTCGCGGTAAAAAGTTTCCGGGATGCCCACGGCATACCAGGCCTCATTTTTCCCGTTTCCCAGACTGGCGGTCGGGGTTCCGCGCGACATCGGGGCGAACCGACCCCGATCCCTCACTTTTTGGCCAAGTTAGTCCCAGCAGGTTTTATCGCTTGTTTTTGGCAGCTGAATCGAAAAATGATCAAAAATTCGCAAAAAACGGTCCGTTTCAGCGCGTTGATCGCCGATTGTAGGCAGTTTTCCGACCCGGATCGACCCATGCCCCCTCGAATCATGGCCCCTAACTTGCCTGATGGATGGCCCGGATGCAAGAATGGATCCTGCTTGGGCAACCTGCCTACCCCCATTTGGGCTCACCCTTTCAGAATCGAAACGGGTTCTGTCAAAAGATATCCCGACCGCCGGACTGAATTTGAAAATATTGGCCCTCGAAACCTCCACCCGTTTTCCGTCTGCATCGCTGATGGACGACAGCCAGGTCATAGCCACGACCGATTCGGGATTGTCGCGCGCTTCTGGATCGTCAGCCTTTCCAAACCTCGTGAAAAACCTGCTGGCCGACAACGGGGTCCTGGTTGACGGGATCGGTTTGATCGCCGTTTCGGTCGGGCCAGGTTCATTTACCGGCCTTCGGGTTGGAGTGGTCCTGGCCAAAACATGGGCCTGGGCAACGGGTTGCCCGGTGGTGGCCGTCAGCACCCTGAATGCCATTGCCTGGACAGCCTTTTCGCGGATGGGGTTTCCTTCAGTGGAACTTTTGCGGGTTGCGGTCAGCGCACAACGGAACCAGTTTTTTGCGGCGGACTTCGCTTCCGCCGAATCCGCGCAATCCGGCCCCGCCAGTTACTCGATCATCGACGCAGGAGAAATCCTCCGCGGTCTGGGGCCCAGTTGCCACATTGTCGGTCCCGGCATCGAGCCCCATCTGCCAGAGAATACGACCGGATTGGGTTCTGGACTGCCTGCGGGACACAAACTGTCCGCCACCGCCCAAAGCATCGGGGAACTGGGACTGATTTCGCTGCGTTCGAACGATACGGTTGACCCCTTCCGGCTGGAACCCGACTATGGCCGCGTCAGTGCCGCAGAGGAACGGCGTTGCAAATGAATACCATGACAATAACGGAAACAAGGCGTGCTGTGCCAGCGACCCGGGGCATCCCGATTTTGAGCGTTGCGGCCTGCTGGATGGTATTGTCCGTTCTTTATTGCTGCCCACTGCAGGCGGAAGATTTTTTCGCTGAACAGGTCGCGCCGATTTTTGCGAAACATTGTCTGGGTTGTCATGACGACCACCAGCGGAAGGGTGATTTTTCCGTAGCGGGGTCCGACTCATTTTTTGCCGCCGGACATGTTCAGCCGCATGATGCGTCGGGCAGTTACCTGATCGAACTGATCACGCCAGTGGACGGCAGTGCCGCAATGCCACAGAACGCAAATCCCCTGTCCGGCCCCGAAATCGCGGCAATCACCCAATGGATCGAGAATGGTGCAGAGTGGCCGGCAGGATTTGAAATCAAAGCGGTACAGATCGACGATTTCAGCTGGTGGTCCTTCCAGCGGCTCCGGCGCCCGGCAGTTCCGGATTCCGGCGACGACTGGGCCCAGTCGCCCATCGACAGGTTCGTACTGGCAAAACTTTCGGAAAAAGGCCTCGTGCACGCGCCACCGGCCGATCGACGGACACTGATTCGGCGCGTGACTTATGATCTGACAGGTCTGCCGCCAGCGCCGGAAGAAGTCCTCGCATTCGAAAAAGATCCCGATCCCCAGGCCTACGAAAAACTCGTGGACCGGTTGCTTGAGTCCGCCCATTATGGCGAACACTGGGCGCGACACTGGCTGGACGTTGTCCGGTACGCCGACTCCTGCGGCTACGACAAGGACAAGCTGCGTCCGAACGCGTGGCCCTACCGCGACTATGTCATAGGTTCATTGAACGACGACAAACCTTACTCGCGATTCGTGCAGGAACAGATTGCCGGCGATGCCCTGTTTCCGGATGAACCCGACGCCGTCGTGGCCCTCGGTTTCATCGCGGCCGGGCCGTGGGATTTTATTGGGCATGTCGAAGTCCCCGAAACGAAACTGGACGGAATGGTCGCCCGCAATCTCGACCGGGACGACATGGTCTCTGCGACCATCAACACATTCTGCAGTCTGACCGTGCAATGCGCCCGATGCCACAATCACAAGTTTGACCCGGTCACACAGGAACATTACTACGGTTTGCAGGCGGTCTTTGCAGCGGTCGACCGGGCCGAACGGACTTTCGACAGCGATCCGGTGGTCGCCCGGCAGCGGCTGGAGTGGGAGACACGACTACAGGAACTGGATTCCGCCCAGAAAAAAATTGCCACCGATGCCGTTGGGGAAACTGGCGATCAGGACCTGGTCCTCACGGATGCCGCCGATGCTGCCGATGCCGATGTGACCCGGCAACGCGCGGAACTGGAATCAGCAGTCGCAGACATCAAAACCCGAATCGATTCCCTGCCACCGCCGCAACGGGTCTACGCCGCGGCCACCAGCTTTGCTCCCGAAGGAAATTTTCATCCGACTCTCGGCCAGCCAAGGGATGTCCGTGTGCTGATTCGTGGCGAAGTCTCACAACCGGGCGAGGCAGCCGTGCCGGGCGTGCTGCCGCTGTCCGCCGATTCGCCGTTTCAGTTCGGCAGCGACCTGACCGAGTCGGAACGTCGCTGCAGACTTGCCGGCTGGCTGACCGATCGCGAGCACCCGCTGGTCTGGCGTTCGATTGTCAACCGGGTCTGGCAGTATCATTTCGGCACGGGAATCGTTTCCACACCCAACGACTTTGGACGGATGGGAGCCATGCCAACTCACCCGGAGTTGCTGGACTGGATGGCCGTGGAATTTCGGGACGGCGGACAATCGCTCAAGACGTTGCACCGCATGCTGGTTCTCAGCAATACCTACCAGCAGTCATCTGCAGATATCGCTGCCAATTCGGCGATCGACGCAGGCAACCAGTATCTGTGGCGGGCCAGCAGGCGACGGCTGTCGGCAGAAGAGCTGCGCGATTCCATGCTGGTTGTCAGCGGAGCCCTCGACCGGGAGATGGGCGGGCCGGGTTTCTTTCTGTTTGAACTCGAAAAAACGGAACACTCGCCACACTTTGAGTACCACAAATTCGACCATTCGAACGCGGCCTCCCACCGGCGCAGCATTTATCGCTTCATTGCCCGT
>JBGSVU010000588.1:0-9311 GCA_041752775.1 Pirellulaceae bacterium
TCTGGCGCGTTTGAATCTTTTGACGCCACGGCCTACTCGTTGGGCCAGATCGCTCCGATGTTTTTTTCCCAGAGTTTTCTGTTGTAAGCAGGAATCCCGGTCTCCAGAAAAGCGTCCGCCTGCTGACGCAATCCTTCCCACTGGGATTCGAGTTCTTTGCGACGGTCCCGTGTGGCCTGTGTAACCCGGGGAATGTCGCTTTCAGTCTGGTTGATCAAAAACAGATATTCAGCGGTAAACTTGTTGGGGTAGTTTTCCACGTCGTCGTAAGCCCTGGATTTTCTCTGAATCATTTCTTCATCCCAGGCCTTGAGTTGTTCAAACAGCGCCTTGCCATCGTCTCTGAGTGGTTTGTGGGCATCGTCTTTGGGAAGCGAGCCGAGCAGTTTTTTCAGCTGGACCTGGATCCGGTACAACCGGTTGGTCGTGTCGTGCATCGTCGTCAGCGATCGTTCCATTTCCGACATGACGGTATGGTATTCAACATATTCCTCGCTGGTCGTCGGGTAGAGCGGATTGGCCAGAATCTCGACAGTTGACTGGCTGACTTGATCACCCAGCCTGAGCTTCAATTCGTATTTGCCCGGGATCGCCTTGTGTCCCCGGTAACTTGATTCGATATAGACCATCGGGATTCCCGGCATGGTCTGGTGGCGCAAGTCCCAGACAAACCTGTTCAGTCCCTTGTCCTTGCCGAGCGTTGAAACAGGCGGTGGCCCACCGTCGTACTTTTTTTGTGAACTGTCTTTTTGGGACGTGAAACGGTTGACCAGATTCCCGGAAGAATCGAGGATCTCCAGCTCGGCATGTTTCGATTCGGGCAATTCAGGGAGGTTGTAATAGACCACCATTCCGTTTGCCGGGTTGACCCCTTGCAGAAGATCGGCGCCCGTGAAGTCTTCACTGTTCTCGTCAAGTTCACTACTGTGGTTGGAAAGGAATGCGGATTCTGGCTGGTACAGATGCAGCCCCCGTTTGTGCGAATCTCCCTGCCGAATCAGTCCCAGATCATCCAGAATCCAGATCGACCTGCCTGAAGTGGCCGCAATCAGATCACCGTGCCGGACGGCAAGGTCCAGGATGGGCGTTACGGGAAGGTTCAGCTGGAATGGCTGCCAGCTCTTTCCGCCATTCCACGAAATATGAATGCCTGTTTCAGTTCCGGCGAACAGCAGATCTTTTCGGTGATCATCCTCGCGCACAACACGGGTAAACGCTCCCACCGGAATGCCATCATCTATCCGGGTCCAACTCTCGCCGTAATCCGTGGTCTTGTAGAGTCCCGGCCGTTTGTCATCGAATTTGTAACGGGTGGTGGCGATGTACGCCGTCCCCTTTTCGTGTGGGGAAACTTCAATGGCATTGACGAGGCATTCTTCCAGATCTTTCGGAGTGACATTGGTCCAGTTGCCACCTCCATCGCGGGTGAGGTGGACCAACCCGTCGTCGCTACCAGTCCAGATAACCCCCTGTTCATGGGGCGATTCGGCGACATAGCTGATCGTTCCATAGTTCTCTGCCCCCACCGCCTCGTTGGTATATGGTCCACCTCCGCGTCCCTGTTTGCTGTCGTCGTTGCGAGTCAGATCGGGGGAAACTTCTTCCCAGGTTTGCCCCATGTCCTGCGTCCGCAACAGATACTGTGCTCCGTGGAAAAAAGTACGAGGTTCATGTTTTGAAGCGACGATCGGCGCATTCCAGTTAAACAGATACTTCATGTCCCGGGCGGCCCGGCCCAGATACTGGATCGGTGCGGCCATGATATTGGTACCGGCGACGGCCTGGGTGTTCAGCACGTCGATGGTTCCGAGATAACTTCCCCCTAGCACGTATCGGGGGTTGTCGGGATCGAATGCCAGAAAGGCGCTTTCCCCTCCGGCTGACGCCGTCCAGCTTCGCTCTGAAATTCCTCCGCTTCCCGGTTCCATGCTTGCAATCATCAGGGAACTGTTGTCCTGCTGCCCACAATAAATCCGATACGGAAATTGATTATCGACATTCAGCCGATACAGCTGAGCCGTCGGCATGTTGTTCTGGGCAGACCAGTGGCCTCCGGAATCAAAACTGATGGCGGCCCCTCCATCATCGGCAATCACCATGTTGCGGGAATCGTCCGGGTTGATCCAAAGGTCGTGGTAATCTCCGTGGGCGCCCGGGAGGACTTCCCAGCTTTTTCCGCCATCGATCGAACGCAACGCCGATGCGCTCAGAACATACACGGTGTGTTCATCGTTCGGATCGACAAACACCTCGGTGTAGTACCACGCGCGCTGGATCAGACGCTGGTCCTTGCTGACTCTCGTCCAGTCTTTTCCGGCGTTGGTCGAAACGAACAGCCCCCCCCTGTCTTTCTCCCTGTCGCTTTCGATCAGTGCGTAAACCCGGTCCGGATTGGAGCGGGAAACCGCGATCGCCATTTTGCCTTTTTCCGTGGGCAATCCCTTTTCAATCAGTTTCCAGGTCTTTCCGGCATCGGCGGATTTGTACACGCCACTTCCTTCGCCGCCGCTGATCACGATCCAGGGTTTTCGCTGGTGTTCCCACATCGTTGCGTAGAGGACGCCAGGGTTGCTCGTGTCGATTGACAGTTCCGAACAACCGGTCGAAGGATTGACAAAGAGGACCCGTTCCCATGTCGCCCCGCCATCGATCGATTTGTAAACGCCCCGCTCCTGGTTGGGGGCGTGCAAGGCTCCCTGGGCGGCAACATACACAATTTCAGAATCCCTCGGATCAATCACGATTCGTGATATGTGTTGAGTCTCCGCCAGACCCATGTGGGTCCATGTTTTGCCTCCATCAGTCGATTTGTAGACGCCGTCTCCATATGAGGTCATTACACCGCGCGGCGCATGCTCTCCCATTCCAGCGTAAACGACGTTGGGCTCGTTCCCGGAAACTGCGATCGCGCCGACAGATCCGGTTTTGAAAAAACCGTCCGAGACATTCTGCCAGTGGTGGCCTGCATCGACTGTCTTCCAGAGTCCTCCTCCGGTTGTGCCCATGTAGTAAGTTTGCGGGTCTCCAACGACTCCCGATATGCAAACCGAACGGCCACCGCGAAACGGACCGATGCAGCGCCATTTGACCGGCTGGAAGGGCTGGACCTCCGTTTCAGCACCGGGCGCTGGAGCAGTCTGCGCGACGATCGTGCCGGCTGAAAACAGCGCGAGACCAAAAATCATAGCGCCCGTGAAACAGGTGAATCGGCAGTATGCTCTCATGGTTTCTGAAGGTCGAATGGTGTGAATCGGCAAAGTAAAATGCGAGTCCCATTCATGATGATTCGGACTGGCCTCCAATGTAAGTCACGATCTGTCGATTTCGGTTTGGCCATTTACCTCCGGCACTCTCGATCAAATGCGATTCCCGGAGATTTCAGCAGTCGCGATGGCCGCCTGGCCACGGCAGGATCAGGGCAACCGTTGCGTAGACGGCGGGTCCATGGAGGCTGGATGTCCTGCAGTGGGGTTTCAGGGGTTCCGGAATTGTGGTCGGCGGTGGACACGGCAACGGCGGGGGCCAGTCGGGGCCGGTAGAATCGGTCTTGGTGTTACGCACCAAATTCGATTGTCAGGGTGACAGGCATGGCCCGCAGGTGAACAGATGACGACTCACACGCACTCCGTTGCCATGGCGCTGATCCAAAGGGATAATTCCCAGCCAGACAGCTTTGAAGTCTGCTTAAAAAATGTCGCCAAGACGATTTGAACTAAAACCACCCGGCAAAAAGCCACCGAACCGGAGCACAATGATGAACGTTTTTCGCCGATTCGTTTTCACTTGCCAGCCAATTGTCCTGACGATGTCGCTGCTGGTTGCATCGTCCCTGTCCGCAGCGTTTCAGGAGCAATCGGCAGATCCTGAAGGTGACACAGCCGGCAAGTCCGAACCCGTGCAGGTCTTCATTCTGCTGGGCCAGTCCAACATGGTGGGTGCCGGCAAGGTCGGTCCCGCGGACAAGGATGGCTCCCTCGAACACGCGGTGAAGGAGGAGGGCAAATATCCTTACCTCGTTGACGCCTCTGGCAACTGGGCCGAGCGCGAAGATGTCCGACACGTTCGCGTCATGGGCAGCGGCACCGGAGCCATGAAGCTCCTTAACAACGAGTGGATGACGATCAAAGGCAACACGATCGGTCCGGAATTCGGTATCGGGCATGTCTTGGGCGATGCCACCGAGGCACCGGTGCTGATCCTCAAGAGCTGCATCGGCAACCGCTCACTGGGCTGGGACCTCCTGCCACCTGGAAGCAAAGGCTATGAGTTTGAAGAAAAGGACAAAAAGACCGGAGAGAGGAGAACATTCGTCTACGCGGGTTACAGGGAGTCCCCCATGAAGTGGGAAAGGGGAACGGAGCCTGCGCCGATCACCTGGTACGCCGGCATGCAATACGACGGCGATGTCGCCAACGCAAAATCGGTCCTCGCTGAACTCGACACCCATTTCCCCGGTGCCGGGGGTTACGAGATCGCAGGGTTCTTTTTTTGGCAGGGAGACAAGGACCGCTACGACGCGGGGCTCGCCAGCCACTACGAGCAAAACCTTGTTCATCTGATCGGGCAGCTGCGCAGGGATTTCGACTCACCCAGCGCAAAATTCGTTTGTGCCACACTCGGCCAGTCGGAGAAGGGAGTCCCTGACGGCAACGACAGGATGATTCTTGACGCCCAGCTGGCCGTCGATGGCGAGACCGGCAAATACCCACAGTTCAAAGGTAATGTCGCCACCGTCTACAGCCATCCGCTGTCGATGGGGGGCACGTCCAACGGACACTACAACGGCAACGCCGAGACTTACATGAATATTGGCGAAGCAATGGGCGAGGCGATGGTGGAGTTGCTGAAGATGGAAAACAGCAATGAGACAAAATCCAATTGATCAACATCCAGGACTCGATGGCAATCCCGTAGTCGTGCCAGGAGTTTGGAGTCATTCACTTGCTGTGTTTCAGATTTTCAAAACGCGCGCCCCCCTGACGGAAGGTTTTCAAGCAGATACCTGACGATCAACATCCTGACATGCACAGATGTTCCCGGCCCTTCCCGCAACCCATGGTCCCGGTTCGGATAGACCATGTAGTCAAAAGGTTTGCCGAGTTCGATCAGCCGGTCGATGAGTCCTTCAATAATCTGGATATGAGTGTTGGTCTCTCCGGATCCCGTAATGATCAACAATTTCCCTTTCAGACCCGAAGCAAAGTTGATCGGGGCAGATCGTTCGTATCCATCCGGATTCACTTCGCGCGTTCGCATGAAGATTTCCTGAAACCAGGCGTTGTACAGATGTGGCTGTGGCTTCGGGACCACCGCGATTCCCACATGATACGAATCAGGCTTGCGGAACATGGCGTTCAGCGTATTCGAGCCACCCCCGCTCCAGCCCCAAATGCCAACGCGCGAAAGATCAACCCAGGGCCTGGTGCGTGCCAGTTCCTTGAGCCCTGCTTCCTGTTCTTCTGTGGACAGCGGGCCAAGACTTCCAGAAATGGAACGCCGCCAGGCAGCGCCCTTTGGTGCCGGCGTGCCCCGGTTGTCAATCGAAACAACCAGATATCCAAGGTCGGCGATGACCCGATGAAAGTCGATATGGGCGGCGCCCCAGGTATCCAGCACTGTTTGTGCGTGAGGCTCGCCGTAAACATAGACAAGAACGGGGTACTTTTTCGCTTCATCGAAGTCTGCTGGCCTGATCAGCCAGGCGTCCAGGACGACGCCGTTGGCAATTTCAAGCTGAAGAAATTCCGTAGGCTGTGAAATCAACTGCTTCATTTTCGAAACCAGTTCACTGTTGTCTTCCAACACCCGAATAACCTGGTGGTTCGGCAACTTGACCAGTTCCGTCACGGGTGGTGAATCGATCGTCGACCAGGTGTGAAATGCAAACCTCGCATCGGGAGAGAACTCGTATTCGTGTGTGCCGGGCTGGTCCGCTGGGGTAATTCGTTCCAAAACGCCGGACCCATCCAGTGGCACGCGACAGAGATATTGCTGCGTGCCGTTTTCCGGTGAAGCGTAGAAGTAATACCATCCACCGGCTTCATCAATCGGCCCGCGATCGATGATGTCGTAATCGCCTGGGGTCAGCAGTGCCAGTTCTTCACCATCGCGCGACCACAGGAACGCATGCCGCCACCCATCTTTCTCGCTCACAACGACAAAGGTCTGCCCATCGCGAATCCATTTCAGCCCGGAGTTCTTTCCCTGACTTCCCACGGCCCAGGCATCATTGGTTTCGTGAAAGATTCTTTTGACGTCACCATCGGTTTTTGCGAGCAGGAATTCTCGCTCGTTCCGAAAACGGCTCATCTTTTCAACCAGGACTTCGTCTGAATTTCCCGCCCACTCGACTTGTCCCAGGTAAAAGCCCTCTTCCGGAGAATCGACTGGCAACCATTGCAGATTTTGTCCGTCTGCATGCACGACTCCAACACGCAGCCTGGCGATTTTTTCTCCGACTCTCGCAAAGCGGTTTCTCTGAATGCCCGGGTAGGATGGGTCTTCGGGAACCAAAACGGCCCGCTGCCTTACATCAGTCGAATCAGACTCGATAAACAATACGCGTTTCCCGTCGGGACTCCATTGCGGATCGTTGTAACGCACATCGCGTTCCCCGTTGTTTTTCGTCAGTCGAATCAGCTGATCGTCTTCAAGGTTGCGTACGTAAAGGTCCCGATTGCGAAACTCCAAAATCCGCTTGCCGTCCGGCGACAGCAAGGGATTGCGGGTGATTTTTGTGTTGTTGGATGGCTCCTCCGCAGTTCGCTCACCCGTAAGAACGTCGTAGCGGGCTTCAACGAGCGCGTTCTTGTCTGGATCCTGTTCCTGCACCGTGTATCCGGAACTGTCGGGCAGCCATTCTGCCAGAAAAGTCTTTGGACGAAACTCGCCCTGTTCGTAGATCCCTTTCAGACGGGCTTCTGTATCATTCTGCCAGGTGGAATCCCGCGAGGATTGAGGATGCGCAGAACAGACTGCCGTCAAAAGGGCAATGAAAGCCAGAGCGGACGCGCGCGAGTTTCTGCCGATCCGAAAAGTCGTAGAACACCCTGAAAAAAGGGGAATGCCGGACACCGTTTGGAACTGGATCATGATGGTTGTTGTGCTCATTCTGGCAGGCTCACTTTCAAGTTCGGACATTCGCAATCCATATCCGTTGTCGCAATGTCATTTTCTAGCTTAGCCGATTGCGGCTACACTTGGCGATTGTAGCACCCATTAAAAAACATCAGGCACAGGGCCGAGACCGCTTGTCCTGCCAAAGAAGACGCCTGGAATGTGTGGTCTTCCTGGCGGCACTTTCAGTCAACCGGCCGCCGCTTCGAGTCCTGTCGAGGGTGGTTTGGAAACTTCGGGGGTTCGTCTCCCAGGAAAGAAAAATATTCTTCGCCATGTACCTTTCGGGTTTGTCGGGGCAGATTTCGCCATGCATTATCAGTAACAAAAACCTCGCTGCTCTGTGAAACAAAAACCTCCGACAAATTGTTGCCTGGAATCAGCGGGTCAAAGCAGTTTTCGCCATGGGCTCGTCAGGCAACAGTCGCCGCGTTTCTGGTGGTCGGGGTGGTGGATTCGTTTGGGCAGTCCGAAACGGCGGGTATCTCTGGCGGTTCTGGCGGACCGGCTGCAGCACTGTTCCGGATGCGAATTCCGGGATGAGGACCACTGTGCACTGTGCGGCTGTTTCCTGCCGGTAAAAACCCAGTGGCCAACGGAGAAGTGCCCGGCGGGCAGGTGGGGGCGGGACGTTGGGGGGTAATCGTTGGGGTAATCGCAATACCGCACGATCGCCCGAAATTCGCAATTCGCCTGGAGTTCCCATTTCCACGTTGCGGCATATTCACGGATTTCCCGGAATATGCCGCATGCAGGAATAATGGAATATACCGCAAGCTGGATAATCTGGATGCCCCTTGCACTGAGACGCCCGGAGTCCAGGGGATTCGGAAGAAGATCCGGAAAAAGGATTGACTTGAGCGAATTCCCAAGTGAAAATCCCGTTAAACCGCCAATCGGAATATCCATTGTGGATACGACACATGCGGTATACTGCTTGTTCGGCCCTTTCGTCTTCATCGAACCTAAGCGGTGAAAAGGTCAGTTCGCAGATGCAACCTCCAACCCAACAGACCGCAGAGCGTCATGGAGGTATTTCCGTTGCGCCAAGCCCCGAGCGTGTCCGCGTGGCGCTCGTCGTTGGTTCGAGAACCAGCACCGACGACTTCGCCGACCTCATCCGGCGTCGGCTACTCGTGCTGAGTCTCTTTTTCGCGGGGATGCTTGCGTTCGTTCTCGTGTTCGCGTTGATCGTCTCTCCTCAATCTGTCTCTGTCAGGACGCTTTACGAAAACTGGCAAGGGCTTGGGCTGATTACGATCAATTTGGTCGCTGCCCGGGTGCTGTCGCGCCGACAGCCAATATCAATGCGCGGCCTCCGGCTAATGGAGTTCATCATCCTTGGACCGATAGTGCTTGCGATACTCGCAATGATCGTTTCGGAGTCGTTTTACCGAGACTTGGAACGGGCAGGACAGGAGACAGGCGACCTTCGCCAGTTGCTGGTGTCGCAATATTCCAACGTGATGCGTTATGTCTGGCTCTTGGTCATCACCATCTACGGGGCGTTGGTCCCGAACACACTGCGCCGGGCCGCTTTCGTCACCGGCGCCATAGCCATCGCCCCGCTGGCGCTCTTCGGCGTATATGCCTACGGCATTCGGCCGCTGGATCCGCGGATTGCCAGCAATGTGCTCGTTCCAACAGCGATTTTTAACGTGATCGCGGTGGCCGTCGTCTTGTTCTCGACCTCGCGGGTTGAGGTGCTGCGGCGACAGGCGAACGAGGCGCGCAAATTGGGGCAATACTTCCTCAAAGAGAAGCTCGGATCAGGCGGCATGGGCGAAGTTTACCGGGCCGAGCATATTCTGCTCCGCCGCCCGTGTGCGATCAAAACGATCCGCCCAGAGCGGGCCAGCGACCTGGACACGCTGCGACGGTTCGAACGCGAGGTGCAGGTCACGGCCACGCTGACGCACCCGAACACGGTCCAGGTGTTCGACTACGGTCACGCGGACGACGGAACATTTTACTACGTCATGGAGTACCTGCCCGGGCTGACACTGGAGGAACTGGTCCGCCGGCACGGCCCGCTCCCGCCGAGTCGAGCGGTCCACTTTCTGCGCCAGGTTTGCGCATCACTCGCCGAGGCGCACGCCCGTGGGTTGACCCACCGCGACATCAAGCCGGGCAACGTGATGGTCTGCGAGCGGGGCGGGGTGTCCGATGTCGCCAAGGTGCTCGACTTCGGGTTG
>JBGSVU010000589.1:0-2299 GCA_041752775.1 Pirellulaceae bacterium
GTCTCGTGATGTGGCGCGGTGTGTCGCTGTAGTTGCCAGACCTGTTCACCGACCGGCACGGGGCCGGTGGGGTCTCGTGATGTGGCGCGGTGTGTCGCTGTAGTTGCCAGACCTGTTCACCGACCGGCACGGGGCCGGTGGGGTCTCGTGATGAGGCGCGGGTTTAGTTGTCAGACCCGCTCACCACCGGGCTTGTCCCGGTGGAAGCGTGTCAGACAACTACAGCAATTCGCGCCCGACCCGCTCACCACCGGGCTTGTCATCCATTGAAAAACTTCTGTTCATAACGCTGCAACAGATCGTCGAATTCTTCAATCAGCCGCACCAATTCGCCAGGCGACAATTTTTGCAGGGCAAGCATCCGCTGAATGCGGCGGTGCGTCGGCACCACGTGGCGGTCAGGTCGGTGGGGAGGCTCTACGACCACCACATCCCCGGCCGACGATCCCTCGTAGCAGGTGCTGGCCGGAACCGCGTGCACAGAATGACAAAAACCCGAGAATCGGCTGTCTGGTGTGAAAACAGAACAGGCATCGCGGAGGCAGCGAACAATGTGCGACGGGCTGGAAACCAGAGCCGCCCGCCCGATTCCCTCGCCAAGAAAAATCTCTCCTGCGTTACGGATTTCTTCCACCGTGTTCTGGGACTGCATGTCCAGCCGGATTCTGGCGAGCAGCGACCGCTTCAGGATTTCCCACGCCGCATCGTCTGAAGCGGCCGGAACGGCAGATTTCCAGGCAGCGAAACTCCTCAAATTGTCAAAATGCAACTGCAGGAATTCCAGCGAATACTCGGCTTCTACCAGAATCCTGCCCGTCTTTTCCGACTGGCCCAGCCGAAACTCTTTCCGCGATGCCCCCGTTCCAAAGACAATGACATCCGCGTCCAGCTCCACGGCCGTCAACAGTCCCTGCGGAATCCGCCCCATCTCAAGAGGCGGGTCACCCCACGCGACATAACGCCAGTTTTCGATGTTCAGGTTGCAACCATGAACGAGGACTCCGGTTTTCATGGGACTGATTGTACCGGGATGGGGACCTGCGGAAAGTGATCCGCGTTGCCTGCCAAACGTTTTCCAGAGAGTGCCTCAGGCAATTCGCCGGGCCGAACGGGCCGGTTCCGCCAGTTTTTGTGCCGCCGTTTCCAGCGGAACAATCTCCTGCAGCATTTCCCGGTTTTTCCGGAACCAGGTCCCAACGATCAAACGCAAGTTGACGGACAGGACATCATCACGTGCCAGTACCGGACTGGTGTTCAGCCGCAACAACTGCCCGGCCAGTTCGCGGCACCGGCCAGGGGAACGCGGCATCGGTAATCCGTCCACCAGCGCACCGCGTGAAAACACCAGACAGAATTCCCGTCGCGGCGCCAGTTTTATTTTCATGACGCCATGGATCGTCCGCTCCGTCGTGCGGATGCGTCCCAGCTGCCGTCCCAGCCGGTCGAGGGACTGCCACTGGTGACAATAGATCGCCGCACGTTCATATTGCATCGCAGCTGCGGCCGCAATCATCCGGTTTTCCAGTTCCCGCACAACGGACAGTTCCTTTCCTTCGATAAAATCCACCGCCTTTTCGACTCTCGCCGCGTACTGTTCCCGTGTGCAGAATGAGGCACAGGGAGCAGGACACGAGCCGAGTTCGTGGCGGATGCATTGAGCCCGGTCGTCGATCCCGTCAAACAGCTGTAACTGGTCACCGAACCGGAATCCGGTCTTGTCCGCACAGTCGCGCAACTGAAAAACATGATTCAGCGCAGCAACCGATTCCGCCAACTGGCTGGTTCCGGTAATCGGTCCCCACGCTTTCAGATAACGGGAGGACAGCCGCCGGGCAAACACCGCATGGGGTGCTGCCGTGTCGCTGATGGTCACAAAGGCGGGCTGGCGCCGGTGCGGCTGGCCCTGCGAGTTGAACTCGGGGCGCCAGCGATGAATCAGTTCCTGTTCACGGAGGAGCGCCAACAACTCGTGCCCGACAGGTTGCCAGACAATTTGCCGGGCAGCATTCCTGATGCGCCCCATCTTCGGGTCCGCCGGTGTCGCGGCAAAATACGAAAGCAGCCGGTGACGCAACGATTTGGACTTGCCCACATAGATCAGTCGTCCATCGGCACCGATCCATCCGTACACGCCTGGCAGCGCAGGGGCACCATCCCGCAACATCCGGCGACACTGCATCCGGTTGTCCACCAGATCGAACCCACCCGTTTCGTCAAACACCGACCGGTGCAGAAACGACGGGCCGAACCCGGTAAATTCTGTTTCGGTTTGAGTCGTCCCTGCCATCGGCACACCATC
>JBGSVU010000590.1:0-3187 GCA_041752775.1 Pirellulaceae bacterium
AGAGGTAAAAACACCCGGCCAGATCCTTGTACTCAATCCGTTTCAATTGTCTGTGTCGTTTCAATTGCCTGTATTGTAATCCGTGGTATTTCAAAAAGCTGCAAGTTGAGGCCCCGTCCATTCCGGTATCCGCAGGCCAGCGGTGGGCAGCGTGTTTCGCAGTTCCAGACGACGGGTTTTGGCCGGAGGTTTGCCGCCCGGCGAAATCCAGTCGGATTGCCGCAACCCGGTCATTCAGTCCGCTTGAGCGCATCCCCGTTCATAACTCACAATACAGCGGAATGAAACCTGTTTCGCAATGGCCGCCAGGCACTTGACGGGTTCCGCGACAAATACAGGATTTTGGGAACAGGAATGTTGCAGACAGAACCGCTGAAATTCGATTATTCCGGGGCGCTCAATCCGGAGTGGGGCGTTACGGGGGAGCAGGTCGAGGGGTTGTCGGGCAGGCTGGAATCGATCCGGGACTCGATTTTCGACGTGGATTTGCCGTTGTATCAGGGCGGCGCCGCAATTCCGCCGGAGTTGCAGCCGCTCGACACGGCTTTCGTGGATCTGCCGGAGCGACTGCTGGACGCCTACGAAGTGGCTCGTCCGACGAGCGAGGTCTCCGCGATTCTGCGAACTGCAAAAAGGTTGCAGTCCAGCGTCGACCGGATTGTCGTGCTGGGGATCGGCGGATCGTATTTGGGCGCACGGGCCCTGGTCGATACCTGTTGCGACCCGTATTTCAATGAATTGCCCGCCGGGCATCGTGGTGGCCGTCCGAAAATCTATTTCGCGGGCAACAACGTCGACAACGACTCGACCCAGGGGCTGTTGCATCTGTTGCGATCGACCAACGATCCCGGGAATCCCCACAGCCGCTGGGGAATGATCGTGATCAGCAAAAGCGGGGGGACGCTGGAGACCGCGGTCGCGCTGCGGCAGTTCATCAACGCCTGGCGGGAAAGTTTCGGCGATGAACGGCTGGGAGAGTTTCTGGTACCGGTTACGGGCCGTTCTGGCAAGTTGTCGGATTTGGCCGATTCGATTGGATGTCCGGAGCGGTTTCCCGTGCCGGATGGAGTCGGTGGGCGGTTTTCGGTTTTTTCCGCGGTGGGTCTGCTGCCGGCCGCGGTGATGGGTATCGACATTGTCAAACTGCTGAACAGCGCCGCCTGGATGAACGATCATTTCCGGCGGATTTCGTTTTCGAAAAATCTTGTGCTGCAGTATGTCGCCGTCAATCACCTGCTGGAGTCGTTGCGGGGGTGCCACACACGGGTAATGTCGGTGTGGAGCAACTCGCTGGAGACGACCGGGTTGTGGTACGACCAGCTGTTCGCCGAGAGTATCGGCAAGGCAGGCGTGGGGGCGTTGCCGCTGACAGTGGTCAACACACGCGATTTGCATTCCCGCGCCCAGCAGCACCAGCAGGGGCGGCGCGACAAAGTCATGAACAATGTGGTGCTGGAGCGGACCCGTACCGACCCGGTAGCAGTGGGGAAAACCGGCTGGAACGACGACGGGCTGGACGGATTCGCCGGGTTCAACCTGCCACAAATCATGGACGCGGCGATTCGGGGCACGAATGAGGCCTATCGGGAAGGCGGCCGTCCCACCACAACGCTGACCTTGCCGGTGGCGGGTGAAGCCGGGATCGGACAAGTGATGCAGATGTTGATGCTGGCGACCGTGGTGGAGTGCCGGCTGGTCGGGGTAAACCCTTACGGCCAGCCCGGCGTAGAAGATTACAAGAAACACATGCAGCGGTTTCTGGCAGAAAAAACGGTATGATGGACATCCGGGGGTACGCTTTGTTTTCAGCACTGTCCGGAACGGGGAGCCAAACGGTTTGATGGGAATAAAATTGAGGTGGCACGGTCACGCCACCTGGGAACTGGTCACTGCGTCCGGATCGATTCTGGTCGATCCGTTTTTCAGCGACAATCCGGCGGCGCAGGTTGCCGCTGACACATTGAATCCGCGGTGGATTCTGGTGACGCATGGGCATTCCGACCACATTGCCGACTGTGCATCGATTGCGGCCCGGACCGGGGCCCAGGTCATTGCCAGTTTCGAAGTCGCCAACTGGCTGGGGAAACAGGGCGTCGCCGACCCGGTCGGAATGAACCACGGCGGCAATTTCCAGACGGAATTCGGCAGCGTAAAGATGGTTCCGGCCTGGCACAGTTCGACCCTGCCGGACGGATCCTGTGGGGGCACGGCGGCCGGATTTGTCGTGCGAACCGATTCGCTGAAAGTCTGGATAGCGGGAGACACAGCGCTGTTTTCCGACATGAACCTGATCGGTGAAATGGGGATTGATGTTGCCATCGTGCCGATCGGCGACTTGTACACGATGGGGCTGGCGGACAGTGTGGAAGCGGTCCTGCTGGCGAATCCAAAAGTCGTTTTGCCGTCGCATTACAACACCTGGCAGCCGATTGAGCAGGACGCGGAGGAATGGTCGCGAATGATTGCGGAACGAACATCCGCGACTGCAGTGGTTTTGAAACCGGGAGAGGAATATGAATTTCAGGGCGGATAGTCTGACGGGACGGAGAGTTGGCCGCAGGCCGATTTTCTGCCGGGCCGCCCTGTTGGGTGCGGTGGTACTGGTGACACTGATTGCTGGAAAACGGGCTGAGGCCGAAGAGTTTCGCTGGCAGGTCAGCACCGGCGACAGCTTCGCCGTGGTTTTGACGCAAAAGATGACCGCGACGAGCACCTGTGACACCAAAGAGCGGGTGGAATCTACCGAAGCAACGATCCGTCTGGCCTGGATCGTCCAGGAGGTGACCGACGACCGATTCACTGTCCAGCAGACCATTGAATCGATATCGCTGACGATGAACACCGATACCGCCGACGGATCAGGAGTCGTCAAACTGCAAACGGATGGGGACCAGAAACTGAAGGGCGTGGCGGAGAATCTGCGGCAGGAGTTGCTGGCGCTGAAAGGTGCTCAATTTATCGTGCAGTACGATTTTTCCGGCAGGCTGCTGGATGTGCAGCTGGATGAGGATTCGGCCGCACGGTTTCGCGAGGCGCCCGCCATGACGCCCCTGACCGGGATGCTGTCGGCGGAGGGGTTGGCGAGGCTGTTTGGGCAGACGCAGATGGTGTTGCCGGCCGGCGATGTCTCGCCGGGGCACAAGTGGCAGACAGGGGCGGAAGGCCCGGAAACCGGGGGAGACGCCGG
>JBGSVU010000591.1:0-3196 GCA_041752775.1 Pirellulaceae bacterium
CGCGACTATCCGCTGGCCGCAAGTCTGCTGGTGATTTCCCCACTGGTTTCGGTAGGAGGATTCGCCTACCTGTCGTGGCTGTCAACTCATTTCGTTCACAATACGGCGCTGGAAAGCACGCGAATGGAGGCCAACATGCTGGAAGACATCAACGAGTTTTACAGCGAAAGTGTCATTGGCCGAATTGACCAGAGTCAGATTCCCGTGACGCACAAATACGCGACGACACCGAATACCCTGCCGCTTCCGTTCACGTTCATGATTGACGCGGGGAGGCGGATTACTGAAAACGAATCGGGCATGAAGGTCAAAATCTACAGCGACTATCCCTGGCGAGATGACTGTGGCCCTCAAAATGATTTTGAGGCCAGGGCGATACAGGCTTTGGGACTGGGGTGTCGCACAGAAATTTCGAAAGCATCTGATTCCGTGAAGAGTCAAGTGATCGAAACGAATCAGGAGGGAAGATCCTATCATGAATTTGGTGAAGTCGACGGCGATCCGGTACTGCGTTACGCGCGCGCCCAAATCATGCAACAGAGTTGCGTCCATTGCCACAACAACGACCCTGCGAGCCCGAAACGGGACTGGGTCGCAGGGGACGTTGGTGGGGTACTTTCAATTACACGGCCGCTGCAACGGGACATCGAATCGACGCGAACGGGTTTGCGAAGCGCTTTCAATCTGATTGCCGGCGTTGCCGCATCGCTGACTGGCCTGACACTTGTCGTCTTCTGGACGGCAAAGCGCCGCACAGCGCACAGAACAGGAGCGTCTTTCGATGGCAACGACTGACGAAGGCAAACCGGTCGCTGCGTCAAGCGCGAATCCCAGTGCGAACCGGACGTCACTGAGCCTCATCGTGCGAGCCACGGAACAGGACCCTGCGGCCTGGGAGCGACTCGTCAGGCTCTATTCACCTCTGGTTTATTTCTGGTGTCAGCAATCAGGTTTGCCGCAGTCGGATCTGAACGATGTCTTTCAGGAAGTCTTTCACGGGCTGGCGCGCCATATTAAAAAGTATCGCCCGACTGAAAACGGCACGTTTCGTGGCTGGCTTAGAACCATCACTCGAAACAAATTGAAGGACCATTTTCGCAAAGTCCGGCGTGACATCAGGCCAACAGGCGGCACCGAAGCGTTGCATTTCCTGGAACAGTTGCCGGCGGCCGCGCATCCTGAATCAACCGCGAATCGCTCCGGGACTCCGCAGGGCGCGGACACGCAAAAGGAAAAAACGATCCTGCATTCCATGCTTTGCCAGGCGCTTTCGAATGTGCGCGACAGTTTCTCAGAGCAAACATGGAGCGCCTTTTGGATGCTGGTGGTCGATGGTCGCGAAACAGGCGATGTCGCCATGGAGCTTGGCATGCGTCCCGGAACCGTTCGGGTTGCCAAATCCCGGGTACTAAAACGGCTTCGACTGGAAATCGGCGATGCAATCGAATGACTGAAACGCACATGGGAGTCCGTTCGGTTGCGGCCCATCAATGGCCTTCCTGAATGCAGGCGGCAACAGCGCAGGAAAGAGCCCACGACATGCGTGGGCCCAGTAGCCGAGACAGGAGTTGAACCTGCACACCTTGCGGTACCAGATCCTAAATCTGGCGCGTCTGCCAATTCCGCCACTCGGCCTGATTCCCAGATTGTGAAATCCGGGGAAAATTCACCCGGACAAAGCACTGGAATTTTGCACAATTGCCGCTCCGGAGACTGCCGTGGAAAATCGCTGGATTCGTTTCGGGGAACGCTTGCATTTGCCACAACGCAAAACCCCGGATGCATCACGTCCCAGCGCTGCCAAAAAACTCGCAAAACCGACACTCAAAAATCCAAATTGGGGTCTTCCAATTGTACCAGACTTGCACGGCCAATTAAGGGGTGCCTACCGCCATTTCGATGAAAAACGGAAGCGGTGAGTGAACTGTCCCCCGGGACCGGCATGCCTTGCCCGGACCACGACTGGTGGGACCGGAACCCTCCTCCACTTCCGCCAGGGATTGTCACGAGCTGTCACTCCCCGACCGATTTCGCGCGGGTTCGTTTCGATGTGTTATCATGGACTGCGGCCATTTTTTGCCAACTCAATATCGCCGAGCGGAAAAATGAAGACGATTTTGCTGTACCTCTCACTTGCTTCTTGCCTGATCCTTGGGCGGGTGGACGGCACCCGGTTGTACGGCCAGGAGACCGCGGCCGCCACGGTCACAAATACACCAGAAAATCAGGAGGTTACCGCAGCCAGCGATGTCAGGTTGCGATGGAAATTTCGTCCGGGCCAGCAACTGGCCTTCGAATTGTCCGAAGAATTTAACCGTCTGGTAAACCAGTCCGGACAGCGCGTGGAACAAAAAAGAAAGAGTCATTTCTGGATGACCTGGACCATCGACTCGATTTCGGACGACGACGTCGCGGAAATTTCAATCAGGCTGGACCGGGTCAAACTGGAGGCCAACATTACGAATCAGACTCCGTTTTCCTGGGATTCAGCGGAAGGTGGTTCGGGCAAACCTGAGGATTCTGGCGACCTTGATGCCAGCTACCGTCCCCTGATCGGAAAGAACTTTCTGGCGAAAATGGAGGCTACCGGCAAAATCACGGATGTGAGAATCGCAAAGGATTTAGAGGAAAACGAAGATGGTGCTGTTGCAGGAAGTGCTTTCGAAGCATTGCAGGTCGTGATTCGCGGCGTTTCGCCGAATTTTCCCGACAACGTCAGTTCCGGAGACGAGTGGTCGGAAGTCCTTGAAACAGCATCCCAGCCGGAATGGATCGTGCCAACATCCACTTTCAAATACGCTGGCACGCAACAACCCGACGGCCGACCGGTTCATCGGATCGAAAACCGGACTGAATTTTCGATCCGCAGCGAGGGGAGTAACTCGGCGCTCCTGGAGATTATCGACCAGAAAAATTTCGGAGTCATCCTGTTCGACAATGTTGCCGGGCGAATTGCCAATTCGACCACAGGCATGGACATGACTCTTGTCAGCAAAAATGGGCAGTTCTCAATGAGTCTGGTGCAGAATTCGAAGAGCCAGATTACAGAAATTACAGGTGGGAGCAGGGATTCAGAAGACAAATAGGCCCACTTTTTCTGAGCAGACCCTGTTGATTTCCGTCATTCATTAAATAGTGCAAGGGGCAGGGAAAATGTGTTAAACGTACGATGGACGTCCTCGTCCGTCGAATTTCG
>JBGSVU010000592.1:0-10370 GCA_041752775.1 Pirellulaceae bacterium
TTGTGCCCGTCGATGATGGGATGGCCCAACCGGCGACCGCGGGTATACGTCCGTTGCGGACTGGAGGGACTGGCACCCTGGCGTGAATTGCCCGCGATCCAGAC
This sequence comes from Pirellulaceae bacterium, assembly GCA_041752775.1. Taxonomy (GTDB): domain Bacteria; phylum Planctomycetota; class Planctomycetia; order Pirellulales; family Pirellulaceae; genus BJ22. The sequence goes on from JBGSVU010000592.1 coordinate 105, forward strand.
GACACTGGCTGCGGAACTTGCCTGCATCAACCTGACCGAAAGTGAACGCGTTGAGTTGAGGGTCTCGACCGAGATGGTCCGGATGTATCAGCACGCGCTGGATATTGTGTCCCTCGACGACGCCCAGGCTGTGACAGCCTGTTTCACGCGTGCCTACGGCAGTTCGATCGTCCGCAGCGGGTCGTATTTGGCTGGGCCAGACGGCATCCGCCGATTCGCGCCTGCCGAAATTGGACGGTTACTCGGATTTCCGCCGAAGTGGAATTGGCCGGCAGATATGTCTACCCGTCGACGCTGGCAATTGTTGGGAAATTCACTTTCCCTGCCGGTGGTACGTCATGTAGTCAGCCACATTTGAATGGAATTTTGGGGCGGGCAAGCCGGGGCGAATGGCCCGGATTCGGGGTTTGACAGAGAACGGTGGATTCGGGAGAGAATGGATGAAGCGGCGCGCGGCAATTCTGGGAGCCACCCCGGCGATGGTCCGGTGGACGGTCCTGCGCGACTGCCCCATGCGTGATCTGGATGCCGTTCCACAAGTTGGTGCGGCGGCGCGGCAACTCGGGGCGCTGGTGGAGTGGTCGCGGGCCAGATCGGAAAACCGGATTCACAACGGGATTTGCTGGCACGAAAATTGTGATGTTCCCCATCCCCAGACCGACGCGAATGCCGAATGGATGGGGTTCCCCGAATCCGAAGTCTTCGCAACGTTCGGCGGGCGGGCAGCAGTTGAAACAGAGTGTGCGGCATGCCCGGTCAATTCGCTGGCCGGTTCAGGAGAAATCGCCGGTTGCCATGGCGTGATTCCGTTTTCCGGTTTTCAGTGCGGGCTGGACGGGAACGCTGCTCCGACCACGTTGCGGCTGGGCACGGGGCGGACCCTGCTGGTGGCTGATTTGGCAGCGTGGTTCGAGACGGCCGTACAGTCCGACGACGTTGCCGGTTTTGAGAGGACATTTTTGCAAACCAAACCGCGCTGGTTCGGGATGTGGTCGGATGTTCGCTGGAGCCTTGCTCAGCGGGAATGGGCGGCCGGTTTTTTCCGGCGGAAAAAAGAACTTTTGCCGCAGGGCCCCCTCGGGCAGTTTGCTGTTGCGGTCCAGCAGGCGCATACTGGCGACTGGCAAATTGAATTGCAGTTGCTGCCGCCAGGTTTTTCGGATGGCCAAACCTGGACGCTCCAGTCCCATTGTGGGCGCTGCGGTCAGACGCGGAAGGACGGGCGAAATTGCCCGACATGTGGCGAGCACCGCGCACCGATGCCCGCATTGCGAAAAAAAGTGCTGGGGCTGCGCCCCTGGTTGCGTCTGGCGGATGTGATGGGGCGCGCGGCAGCCCTGGCTGGTGTCGAGGCTTACAGAAAATGGCGGGCAGATTTTGAAAACGGACTTGCGCACTCGGGTGAATGATCGGGCCGCCCGGGAGGTCGCTGCTGCGAAAATGGAGGTTTCAGGAGAGTTGGAACGGCGGCACGAGCCACGCCCGGTGGGCTGGATGGCCGGAATCCTGCTCGCAGCCGGTGCGGCGGTGCTTTATTCCATCACCAATGCGCTGATGCGCCAGCTGGCGACAGGCGTCGATCCCTGGTTTCCCCCGGCGATCCGTGCGCTCGTGACTCTGGTTTTCTTTTTGCCGGTGTTGGCCTGGTCGGGAGCGAAAGGCGTTCGCATTTTTCCAGGCTGGAAACCGCTGCTGGCACTGACAGCAGTTTCGGTCTGTTCGCAACTGGCTGGAAACGTGTTGCTGCAATATTCGATTGGGGTGCTGGGCGTGGCCCTGGCGATTCCCCTGTGCACGGGGTCGATGGTCGTTGGGAGCGCGGTGCTGGGTCGGGTTTTTCTCGGTGAGCAACTGCACAGCCGGATGGTCACAGCTCTGGGCGTGCTGTTGTTGAGCATTTACCTGTTCCAGAACCAGTCGCAACTGGCGGCCGAGAATATGGCTCGTGACCAGCTGGAACTGTTGCGCGGATGGTCGGCGCTGGCCGGCGTGGTGGCAGCAACAGTTCCGGGCATCGCGTTTGCCATGTTGTCGGTCACGATTCGGTCGATGTTGTCCAGCGACACGTCGCGGGTTTCGCCGATTGTGATCGTCTCGCTGACGGGAGTTTTTGCGATCGGTCCCGTTGCGGCCTGGCGCCTGGGGATGGACGGCATGATCGCGATCGATGAGGCCAGCTGGTGGTTAATGCTCGGCGCCGGGATGGGAAATGCGCTCGCGTTTGTCTGTTTGACGGGCAGTTTGAAACTGCTGCCAGTGGCCTGGGTCAATGCGGTCAACGTGGCGCAGGTGGCCATGGCGGCGCTGGTGGGGGTCATGTTTTTTGGCGAGCCCTCCAGTTACTGGTTGTGGGCCGGCTTGGGGGTGATGCTGGCGGGTTTTGGGTTGTTGTTCCGGCGGGCATAGGCCGGATCACTGACAGGGCCGACCGGGCAAAACGGCTTGCCATTGGGGAAACCGGCTGCGTCAGCGAGGTAAGGGATCTCAACGGTCCCTCACTAACGAGTTGGGTTTCCAGTTCCTGTGAGAACTGCGACCGTGGGGATGCCCCGGGCGAGGCTGCGGAATTTGCGAAGACAGGGCAGAACAGGGGCGGTTCCGGACGGGCTGGGAAGCGTCCGATGGCCCGAAATGTCGCACCCGGCTTGCGGGGTATTCGTTTCCCTGAGTCTGGATTCAATGGTTGACAGATTTCCACAGATCGGATTTTTGGGTCTGGAGGCGGCCGACCGGCGTTAAACCGGGCAGAAAACGGGGGAGTTTGACGGTTGGGTCGTTGAGAGGGGCGGTAAGGGAGGTTAGAATCTGCGGCTATCAGAGACCCGTTCCCGAAAAGTGTTTCGGGAAGATTTCACACTTTTGGGAGAATGTTCGAATGCGCAAGTTTCTTTCTTTTGTAGCCGTGGCATCGTTGTCAGTTTGCGGTTTTGCCCAGGAAGCCAACAGCACTGACACTGTTGTTTCGCCTGCTGACCAGACTGTCACCAGCCAGCCATCGGTTGTTGAGTCGGCCCCGATCGCCCAGGCTCCTGTCATGATGGACCAGTCGGTTCAGGTCATGATGCCTCAGACGGGTGACTGCGGATGTGGCGGCACCTACACATCGATGCCAGTTTCGATGCCAATGCCAGCCTACCAGGGCAGCGGTTGCGGTTGTGGCTCGGCTGTTGTCAGCGCTCCGGTCAGCGTGGGGTGCGGCGGATGCGGCACTTACACTTCCGCTCCAGTTGCGACTCAGGATTGCGGTTGTGGTGGTGCAGTTCAGTCGTACGCAGCTCCGGTTTACTCGGCACCTGTTTCGACCGGTTGCGGATGTGCCGCTCCAGTCTCGACCGGTTGCGGATGTGCAGCTCCGGTTTCGACCGGTTGCGGTTGTGCAGCTCCTGCTGCCAGCTGCTGCCCTCAGCAGCGTGTACGCATTCTCGGCAGCCAGCCGGTTCGTACCCGCTTCGCAGGTCGTCGCGGTTGTGGATGCTAGTATTTGATGCGACCTGAATCGCTTTCGATTCGGGTTTCAGACCGAAAACTGTGAATGCTGTCACCTTTGGGTGGCAGCATTTTTTTGCGCGCATTCCGGACCAGATCGGCGTGCGCCCGCGTTTGGGTGGGAGGCCTTGCGGATGTGAAGATGTACGAATTGTGGCAATCGTAGCGAAAAATCTAATGGTGCTGATCATTCGGTGTCGATTCACTTTATCAACCACTACGACTTGTTCGGTCATGCTGCGCGGGTATTCCACGCAGAATGGTCGGGCTGTCCGGTCAGTAAATGAAAGATCCGGCAGGAGTTTTCGATGAAAAGCAAGCTTGGTATCGTCTGGGCATTCCTGGCAGTCATTGCCCTGGTAGAGAGTGCCGCAGCCCAAGTCTATTCGCCCATGCCTGGCGGTGCCTATGAGGCTGGCGGTTACGCCGGCGGGTACGGCCAGCAACCGGGAGGGTTCCAGCCGGGAATGGCAGATTTCCAGGTGGGAATGCCAGGTCGGGTCTGGTTTGAAACCAACGTGGCCGATCGCGGCCTTGGTTACCGGGGGTCCTATCTGACTCTGGGTGGCAAGACCCGGCTGGGTGAAGGCCCGCTGGATGGCCGCTGGCTGCTGGAAGGTCAGGCGCATTATGCCCTGGAGAACGGGGGCTTTTTCGGCAACCTCGGGCTGGAACGGGTCTGGTCGATTCGCGCTGCGGGTGCGGATTTTGTACTGGGTGCGTGGGCCGATGTGGACGATGACCAGCAAGGTGATTTCTCTCACACCTTCTACCAGCTGGCAGTCAATGCCGCGATCAAGACGAAACGCTGGGACCTGACAGGTAACGGATATTTTCCCCAGGCGACCACGGATTACGCTCTCGGCGATCCGACTGGCGTGAACTGCTTTCTGAACAACAACATTGTGCTGTTGCCGGGAATCGACAGTGCCCTGCGTGGTTTTGATGTCACCTTCCGGGCCCGGCCATCGGCCCTGGCCATGGTCAATGGTACCATCGATGTCGGCGGATACGGATACAGTTCGGACCTGGTCGATTCCTTTGCGGGTGGCCGGGTTGGAATGGGGATGCAAATCCTGCGTGGTCTGGTGATCAACGCCCAGGTCAACCAGGACGAACGCTTTGACACGACGGGTGTGCTGCAGCTGGCCTATATATTCGGGGCCAACGCCCGCGGAACAGAATACGGTGCTCTTGGTCGCGATCTGGAACCCACCATTCGCAATGACCACATTGTCCGCTTCCAGCAGGATCTGGTCCTCGCGATCGATCCGGATACGGGGCGGCCCTACAACGTGCTGCATGTGGACAACACAGCCGACCCGGCCTTTGGTAACGGTGGTTTCCTGACGCCGTTCCGTAGTCTGGGCGATGCCGAACTGGCGTCCGTGGCGGACGACATCATCTTTGTTCGCCAGGGCGACGGGACAACCAATTTCTACAACCAGGGGATTACCCTCAAGGATGGCCAGTTGCTGCTCGGCGATGGCGTGGAGCACCTGATCCCGATTCAGAACGGGCAGTTCTTCCAGTTGTGCAACACACTGGATGCCAGCCTGCGACCGACGATCACGGACAGTGCCAACGGTCCAGCGGTCCAGCTGGCCAACCGCAACACGGTTCGTGGGTTTGTCATCGACGGCAGTGCCGGATCGATGGCCTACGGGATTTTCGGGGACGGTGACCTGAGCGGAACGCCGATCAATGGTGGCATTATCGAAGACAACGACATCAGCGGAGCGATTCTGCATGGGGTCTACGTCAACAACAGTTCCGGCAACTGGACCTATTCACGCAACAACGTGTCCAACAACGGTTTCGACGGGATCTTCATGGAGAACGCCTGCGATCCAACGTCGGTCTTCCGTTTCGAGGACAACATTGTCAACGCCAACGGACGACATGGAATCCACATGCTGAACTACGACGCAGCGGCCATGACGTTTCTGCGGAACACCACCAGCGGAAACGGGGGTGACGGTGTCCGGCTGGATACCTTCAAGGCCGGAGCGGGTCAGCGGGCCAATCTTGATTTCGTTGGCCACGTCGCCGACGGCAACATTGGCAACGGCATCAACATCATCAACGGCGACGGCGACCTGCGATTCCTCAACTCGCAGATCACCAACAACCTCGGCAGCGGTATCCGCCTGGAAGACTGGCGAAACACCGACCCGCGGGACATTACCCTCGTGGGCATCACCACCGGCGGAACCAGCAACATTACGGGCAACGCCACGGGTACCGGAGCCGGTATCGATGTCCTGCTGAATGGCGGCGTCCAGAATCTTTTTGTCCGGGACTCGTCTGTGGATGGCAACGGAATCGGTATCCGGGCGGTGGCCAACAATGTTGGAACCGTGCTGAATACCAGCATTCTGGACAACCTCAGCGTCAGCAACAATCTGGCTGACGGGATGCGGTTCAACGTGCTGAACGGTGCCCTGCACAATGTTTTGGTCGACAACCCGACACGGCCTGTGCCGGCTGCACTGCCCATGCTGAACAATGGCCTGATTGCCGGTGACGCCATTCGCCTGCTCGCCGGTGACAACAGCGGTCTGACCAGCACGATGAACGCGATCATTCGCGACGTCAACATTGCCGGAACCAATGGCAATGGGATCTCGGCCAACGTGGTCGGCGATGGCAATCTCCAGTTGACCGCACAGAACTCGACCCTTCAGGGGAATGCCGGCAACGCCATTGACCTGAACATTGATAACACAGTGGCGGGTGCGGTCAATTCGATCCTTCTGGATTCGCTCCTGATCCAGAACAACGGTCTGTCGGGCATCCAGCTGACCACGGGCGATGACACTTTCACTGACCTCATGATCAATTCGGTGGTCATGGCCAACGCGGCCTCGTCGGGAATCAACGGTGTCAATATCAACACACTGGGTTTTGTTCCAGCCAATCCTATGGATCCGAACACTATCGACAACCGGACACGCGTGACAATGATCGGTTCGATCATCTCCAACTTCCAGGCGGACGGTTTCCAGGCCGTTGCCTCCGGAGATTCGCACCTGTTGCTGGATCTGCAGTCCAACCAGATTTTCAACAATGGCGATGGTGGCGATCCGACAGCGTTTCCGTTCTTCAATGGGATGACCATTGCTGCCACGGATACCAGTGTGGTCAACGCCGCCCTGTCCAACAACCTTGTTACCGGCAACTTTGAATTCGGGATCGCGATGGGTACCCTCGGTGACGGCACGCTCAACAGCGTGTTGATCGACAACAACTTTGCGGGCAACGACCAGGGTGAAGACGCTGGCAACAACCCGATTGTCGATTCGTTCATCGACGACGCCCTGTTCACGAATTCGGTGACCGGAAACATGTGCGTGGCACTGTCCAACAACGTGTTCCAGTTCAACGCCGTGTTCCAGAACGGTGCCGCACCGGCCGATTTCCTGGTCGAACTGGACGGCATCACCAATGGATTTGACCAGGCCGATCTGGGAGCCAACTTTGTCTTCCCGACATTCGGCTCGGTCTGTCAGGGACTGCTCGATGCCGAAGCCCTCGCCTTCCAGGGAGTTGGTTTTCCTGTGAATTGATCCGGAGGAAACCGGAATCGCGGATTGCGGGTGCGGGATTCAGGATTGACGCATCTGCGGAAAATGGTTAAACGGAACCCCGCCGGCATGGGCCGGCAGGGACAATCCAGGACGGGAGCAGAACACCATGGCGAACTTTCGCAGAAAACCCCTTGCCACGCTGGTGCATTGTCTGGTCGCTGGCGGAATGCTGCTGACTCCATCCATCCTGTTGGGCCAGCAGCCCCTGACCCCACCTCCCGCGGTCGCAGCTGATGAAGTCGAATTGCGGTTTGTCGACTACGAACGGCGACTGAATGCAATCCTGAGGACGCGCCGTCCCGAAGAACAGAAGTTTGTTGCGGATCTGCTGCAAAAGGTCCGTCAGGGCGAAGTCCCGGTGCCCCTGATGGAATCGAGTTTCATGTGGGTTCTCAACAACCGGCCCGATACGGCTTTTCCGTTCATCTATTTTGAAAGGGTGCTGCGGCTGCAGGCCGAAAAGGCTGAAATCGCAATCCCTGATTTTGACTACGCGATCTACAACCAGCGTGTTCAACGCCGCCGCGAAAACTGAATTTCTTCGCCGCGAACACTTTCATCAAAATTCCACTGGCCGTTTTCCCATCGGCAAACCTCGCGACCATTGACCCAGGTCCGCACAGGCCAGCCGGTCAGCGACTGACCGTGCCAGGGGGACCATCGCGATTTCGTTTGCTGGCGGGCATTGTCCACCATCCGCACTTCCTCCAGATCGACCAGCACGAGATCGGCATGGTGGCCCACAGCAATCGAGCCCCTGTTCTGCAAATGCCAGATGCGGGCTGGATTAGAGCACATCCAGGCCACGACGTGTTCCAGCCGGACGCGGCCCAGGTGGACTTCGTTCAACATCAGTGCCAGTGAGTTTTCAACGGCCGGCAACCCCGACGGACAGGCCGGATAGGGCAGCTGTTTTTCAGCCAGTGTGTGCGGTGCGTGGTCCGTTGCGATCACTTCGATCGTTCCGTCCACCAGTGCCTGCCAGAGTGCCGCACAGTCCTGTTCCGTCTTGATCGACGGGTTCATCTTGATCAGCGATCCCAGTCGCGGGTAGTCTTCCACCGAAAAGAACAGGTGGTGCGGGCAGGCTTCGGCGGTGATCCACGGGCTGGCTGCCGCGAGCAGGGGAATTTCGACTGCAGTTGAAACATGCAGCACATGAAACGGGTGCCTGTGCCGTTCGGCCAGATCCAGGGCGCGGCGTGTGGCGATGACGGCGGCTGCATGATCGCGCACCAGCGAATGAGCGGCCACGTCGGTGCGGGAGGAATATTGTTCGGCATTGCGACGGACAGTGGTTTCGTCTTCGCAGTGGGCGCAAATCGGCAAAGTCGTTTCGGCGAAGATCCGTTCCAGCACGTCCTGGGAATCGACCAGCAAATCGCCCGTGCTGGAACCGATGAAAATCTTGATGCCAGGCGTTCTCTCCGCCAGTTTCAGTTCTTCCAGGTTGCCAGGTGTGGCACCGATATAAAAGCCGTAATTCACCAGCGACAACCCGCTGGCCAGCTCCAGTTTTTCATGCAGTGCCTGGCGCGAAGTTGTCGTCGGATTCGTATTGGGCATTTCCAGAAACGAAGTCACACCGCCGGCAGCACAGGCCCGTGTGGCGTGGGCCAGGTCTTCCTTGTGAGTCAGTCCCGGCTGGCGAAAATGCACCTGGTCATCCACTACCCCCGGAATCAGGTGCAGCCCTGCCGCGTCGACGGTTTGATCGGCCCCGATCTGGACGGCCGGGTCGAGATCGACGATCTTTCCCTGGTCCACAGCTACGGCAACCTGCAGCGTTGCGTCCGGCAATACGACCGTGGCGTTGCGAATGATCAGTGAGACCTGTTTCATGTTTGTGTTCCAGCAGTCCGTGACGCAAAATTCCAGGCCGTTGCACGTCCGCGTTCAGGCGGGCTTCCAACGGGAAAAAATCCGGTAGAATCGTTCCGATTGTGGCGGACAAATGCCGGCAGGGCAAACCACCTCCCGCCAATCCACTTGCAATCCAGTTCCCTTCATTCCCCTTCCCCCAGACTGCGGCCGAAAATGGAACCAGCACCAATCGATTTTGAAAAACTGGGAGTGTTTTACCTCGGGCGGGAGCGCGACGTGAACAGTGGGATCACATCGGATGAGCCGCTGTTGTACGATTCCAAGGACCTGACGACCCACGCTGTCGTGGTGGGCATGACCGGCAGCGGGAAAACCGGGTTGTGCCTCGGGCTGCTGGAGGAGGCCGGTATCGACCGGATCCCTGCCATCGTGATCGACCCCAAAGGTGACATCGCCAACCTGCTGCTGACCTTTCCCGACCTTGCTCCGGAAGATTTTTTGCCGTGGATCGACCCGGGGCAGGCCAGTCGTGAAGGGATGACACGTGAGGAGTTTGCGGCCAGTGAAGCCGCAAAATGGAAGAAAGGACTGGGCAAGTGGGGCCAGGACGGAGAGCGGATTCGCCGCCTGCGCGACACCGTCGAGATGCGGGTCTACACGCCCGGCAGTACCGCCGGCCGGCCTCTGACGATCCTCAAATCATTTTCCGCGCCGTCGCGGGAACTGATGGAGGATTCGGACCTGTTTCGCGAGCGGATTTCTTCCGCGGCTTCCGGGTTGCTGGCACTGCTGGGCATTGACGCTGATCCGATTCGCTCGCGCGAACACATCCTGATTTCACAACTTCTGAATGCCGCCTGGCAACAGGGACACGACCTGGACCTCGGCAGTTTGATTGGGCAAATCCAGAGCCCGCCGTTTCAGCGGGTCGGCATCATGGAACTGGACGCGTTTTTTCCGGCCAAAGAACGCATGGCGCTGGCGATGACCATGAACAATTTGCTGGCCAGCCCTTCCTTTGCCAGCTGGATGGAAGGCGAAACGCTGAACGTCAAAAACCTGCTGCACACAGCCGATGGAAAACCGTGCATCTCGATCCTGTCGATCGCCCATCTGAACGACGCCGAACGGATGTTTTTTGTCACCATTCTGCTGAACGAAGTGCTCGCGTGGATGCGAACCCAGGCCGGAACCAGCAGTCTCCGCGCGCTGCTGTACATGGACGAAGTCTTCGGCTATTTCCCGCCCACGAAGAATCCCCCATCGAAACAGCCGATGCTGACGTTGCTGAAACAGGCCCGGGCTTTTGGGTTGGGCGTCGTGCTGGCCACGCAAAACCCGGTCGACCTCGATTACAAGGGCCTGG
>JBGSVU010000593.1:0-6486 GCA_041752775.1 Pirellulaceae bacterium
GGCAAGCTGGTCGGGCACAAAAACCATTTCCGTGATCGTCCGCGCAAAACAGTTCCGGTCGCGCACTTCCCGCGATTCCGGATCGACATTCCAGAACACGCAATGATTCCCCATCCGCCCCCCATCGGCCATGCGGTCCACCGAAGGCAAATCGACCAGCAAATGGCGAATCCCCAGTTCAACAATCCATCTCATCGCGTCGTGAGTCAGAAAGGGCGGCGGATTGTCAAAACTGTAGACACGATTCTTTTTTGATTCGTCATTCGGCCGGGTACGAATCACCAGCGCCGTTACCGGATCCAGCCCGGGCAATTCTGGCAATTCGTCGAGCGCGCGCCGAATCGAATCCGCCGAAATCACCTGGTCGCCCGGGCCGGGAAGAGGATGATAGCCTTCCCCTGTTTCTGCAAACGCCACAGGATCCACCGAAACCAGCCGGGCCAGCAGCGGTCCAACCATCAGGCAGTTGGCAACCGGAACCAGCTCATGAATTATGTGCGAAACAGTCTCGGTATGAGTCCCATTGCAGTGCGGCACCATAGTCAGTTGTTGAACATTGCAGCTTCCCCCGCGCCGGGTGTCCCCCACAAATCCGTCCGTTTCCCAGGCGGCAGACCTTGCCCGCGGCGCCCCGAAATGGCTGGGTTGGTCCGCTCCAAACGACTGGACAATGCCCAGCGAAATCGCGAGATCCGTTCGCACAGACCAGGTTTGCGTGGCGGTTTTCCAGAACAGGCCGGGCGAAACGGATTCTTCGGGCAACAGGGAGCGGTGCATCGGTACTGGCTCAAAAGGAAATGGAAGACCGTTTGGGACAGGCCGCAAGGCAGAAACCGGCGGTCTCCCTGGAATGGCCCCCAGCCAGTTTACCGCACGGTCCGGTTTGCGGAACCGTCGGCCTGTTCCGTTGCGATGCGAACGGATTCGAGATACTTGTCGGAGTTTGCCTTGAATTCCGCCTGAGTGGTTTCGTTTTCGAACAAAACCACCTGCTGTGAGGAACCGTCACCCATGAACACGCCAAATTTTCGGTGGCCGCCCACGAGGCGCCCCGTCCGCTGGAACGTGACCGGGTCGTGACCGGCCAACAGAGGACTGTATCGGTCCGGGTCGGCGATAAAAACGTTGCGTATATCCTCGCTGGCGAACAGATAGGCCTGTCCGCGATGCATGCATCCGATTTGCGCGTCGCCCGGTACCCATTTGCCGTCACGCAGCAGGCTGACTGGACAGAACCCGTCCAGTCCCATCGCGGGTGGAGCAAACTGGTTTACGACTTTCGATTCAGCGGCATTCTGGTGGGACTGGATGGCCTTTTCAGTCACTGTGGCCCGCACGGAGATGGGCCGGGAAAAGCTGTCCTGGGGTGGTGCGTTCGCAGCGGTGGACGCGCCGTTGCCGCAGGCGAAATTGCCGTTGGCGCCGAGGAACGGGTTGGTGACCAGCACGGGGGCGACTTCCACGGGTTCCTGGACTGATGCCGGGCGGAGAACGTTGGTATCGGCCAGGCTGGAGGCATAGAAATCGTGGGGTGTTGCGCCGGGAATCGCCAACGACTGGACGGCCGGGGAGGATTCTGGTGAGGTCGCGGCGGGGATGGTCGCGGCGGGGGTGGTTGCAGCGTGCTGTGGCGGTGCGGATGCCTGGGAGTTGGCGGGGACCGCGGCAGAGATCGGGGCTGGAGTAAACGGAATTTGCTGGTGGCCCGTTACGATTTGAGTCGATTCGCTGGAATTGCCTGAGTTGTTTTGCGGCACTTCAAAACGTCGGGCGGAGGAACCGGTGTTCGCGTCGATTGCGGCGGCGGCATCGGGTGCAGCGGGTGGGTTCTGTCCGTTGGCCTGCTGCATGGCATCGTGAACGAACTGCCTGGCGGTGGGCGAGCGACGGGAACTCGATTCAGCCAATTGGCTGGCTGCGTCGTTCCCGGGCGCAGCCTCCAGTGGTGAAAAATTTTTCTGCAGGTGAAACGGCTCGATGGCAAACTGTTCGGCGTCTTCGGTCTGTTTTTCTTCGGCCCGCGACTCTTCCCATTTGCGTTGCAGTTCGGCCATTTTTTCCAGCGTTGCTGATCCTCCGTTTTCATCGACGGCCACGGCGCGTTGCAGGACCTGGGTCATCATTTCCAGCCATGCTTCGGCCCGGGCGGGGCTGTTGGAGCGGTGCAGGACGCGTGCCTTGTGGTCCACAAAGACATCGGTGGGAATATTGGTCACGGCGTATTGTTTGACCAGGTCGGCCCGCAAATCCATGTCGATCTGGACCGGGATGACTTTGCTGTTCACGGTCCGGATGACTTTGGTGTCAGAGAGCACATACTTTTTCAGTTCCTGGCAGGGGCGGCACCAGTCAGCTGAAAAATGGAGCAGGACCGGTTTGCCTGTCCCCTCACTTTCCAGCAGGGCGTCGTCCAGCGATTTCCGCCACTGGATTTCCTGTCCCAGCAAGGTGCCAGAGCCGATCATCCAGACCACAGCGAGCAGGACCAGGTGGGAACGTCGAAGTCTTGAAACGGTGGAATTCATGGGATTTCGGAGGCGAGAGGAGTGGCGTTTTGCGGGCCGAAGCACGGAATCCGGATCCGGGGTGCAAACGAATCTGCGTCCCGAAGTGGTAAAAACGGTCGGGTAAACCGTGTCGGTTTTTCCCGTTTTATCGTCATTTTGGCTGTGGATTTTTGCGATAAAATGGCCCGGGGAAGCGGCAATTGGAGAAAACACAAGCTATTTCCAGCGGCTTTCGTCCCCGGCCAGGTCAGACTTTCGGTACCAGTCGGTGCCAGTGACGATGTGAAAGCATCCATTTCAGCTGGCAGGTGTTTTTTTACGCGAGACAGGGCTTCGGCAGCCGGCGTTTGCCCCGACTTGACATATGGCCTTCGACAGCCTAAACTTCGCTCATATCTTTCGCCGGATGTTTTCCCCGCAAAATTGCAGGATGCTTCTGGCTGTATTCCGGCACTTCCGTCGGGTTTCCTGTTTGGGTTGGATGGTCACAAGAGTGTGGGTCGCCAAGGGTGATGGCCACAGTAAAATTGGCCCATGCAACCACAAGTCCGGGATGGCCCAGTTTGAACAGCAGTCCGGATTCTGACCGAATCAGCATGTGGCAACATCAGGGTTGTTTTTGGGCCTGAATGTCACCTGCAACCGTCAATTGACTAAATGAAACGGCAAGTTGCCTGGCACGCGAAGATCGGTTGCCAGGGCGGATTGTTTCGAAGGTTGCAGTGGGCTGAGGCTGGCGAGAGATATTCCCCAACCGTTCTTTGATCGATATCTGTTTTTTTCAACGTTCGCGTCCGGGCTGCGAAGTGTGGCATTCATTTTCCGGTTCGGCACAGGCGGGCTGCCGGGATGAGTCGCACCAAAATCGGGGCCAGATGGTCCTGAGGCAGGGTTGAAAGTCAATTTCCGTGGAATTTGACTTGAGCTTGTTCATCCGGCCCGAGCCCTGCCAGTTGGACTCTGTTTCATCTGTTTCCAATTCATTTTTTACTTCTGACTGACCCCCTCCTGGGTGCTTAATGGCCAAGAAAAGATTTCGTCCGCGAGGCAGCAACACTGGCGGCAACGGTGGCAATGGCGGTAGCGGCGGTGAATCGCCTCAAGGTTCTAACCGACGTGGCAGTTCGCCGTCTCGCAGTCGTTCCGGAAACCGGCGGCGCGGATCCGGCGGCGGAAATCCGGGGCCCGGTCCTGGCCCATCCAACTACCGCAACAATGGCGGTCCCCGCCGAAATCCTGGCCAGCGGAGCGGGTCCTACAACGGACCGGTGGACGAAGCCGAAGGAACTGAAATCGCGGACGACGTGGAGCTGTTCGAAGGCGTGGGTTTGCTGGAAATGCATCCCAACGGGTACGGCTTTCTCCGCAGCCCGGAAAATAACTACTCACGCGAAAGGACAGATCCTTTTGTTCCCGGCACCATGATCGAGCGGCTGGGGCTGCGCGAGGGACTGGTCATTCGCGGGATGGTGCAACCCGGCCGGCGGCAACAGGGCCCCCGCCTGCGGGAAATCCTCGACATCGACGGACTGACCCCGGACGATTACCTGAATGTCAAAAGTTTTGACCAGCTGACTCCCGTCAATCCGGATTACTGGTTCAAGCTGGAAACCGGTCCGACGCCGCTGACCACCCGTGTGATGGACCTGCTGACCCCACTGGGCAAAGGCCAGCGGGCGCTGATCGTCGCGCCGCCACGCAGCGGAAAAACCATTTTGCTGCAACACGTTGCTCACGGCATCTCGGAAAATCATCCGGACGTCAAGTTGATCGTTTTGCTGATTGATGAACGGCCCGAAGAAGTCACCGACATGCGGCGCAATACCAATGGCGAGGTCGTCGCCAGCAGCCTGGACGAAGACGTCGAAAGCCACGTCCGGCTGTCGCAGCTGATCATCGAACGCTGCAAACGGCTGGCCGAAATGGGTCGCGATGTGTTCCTCCTGATGGATTCGATCACGCGACTGGCCCGGGCCTTTAACAAGTGGGTGGGCAGTTCCGGGCGGGGAGGTGCCACCATGACGGGCGGAGTGGACATCAAGGCCATGGACATTCCCAAAAAACTGTTCGCTTCCGCCCGCGCTTTTGAAGAAGGCGGATCACTGACGATCGTCGGGACGGCGCTGGTCGATACCGGAAGCCGCATGGACGAACTGATTTTTCAGGAGTTCAAGGGGACCGGCAACATGGAACTGGTGCTGGACCGCAAACTGGCTGACCGCCGGATCTGGCCGGCCATCGACATCTCCCAGTCCGGCACCCGGCGCGAGGAATTGCTGCTGGACGAGCGGACGCTGCATGCGGCAACGATGCTCCGCCGTACGTTGACCACCATGCACCATGTTGAAGCGATGGAGCAGCTGACGAAACAACTGACCCGTTTCAAAACCAACGAAGAATTCATCAATCTGATCGCCGGAAAATTTTCCAGCGAATGAACATGCTGACCGCTGTTTTCAGCGACATCCGCCCGTTCGAACCAGAGCTCGTTCGCAACTTTGGCGGTTGATACCTGATCAGGCCTGTTGCGGCGGACATATCGGGCGAAGATCAGCGCTGGCCCCGCCGGGGAACATGCCGAACAGTGCTTGCGTCTGGAACAGAATTCACGAACCCGGTGGCCATTTGTCCGTTGGTGCCGAGCCCCGTTTTTCTTCTGGCATCCCGGTCGCCCAATACTGGTTGGCAATCGCCATCCCTGCGAGGATTCCGGTTCCCAGCCCAAACAGCATCCCCCCCGTGGCTCCCAGAAAGAAAACGTCGTACGACAGCGTAGTGTAGCCGCCGATCGCGACTTCGAAAGCCATCGCAGCGATCCCGAAAAAGGTGCAAACGACCATCGCCACGGTCGTTCCTGCCAGCGAGATCAACATCACAAACCCAAGGCTGACCAGAAACAGCTGCAGTCGGTGTCCCACCGTCAGTTCGCTCTGCAGCGCCGACCGCCACTGCTGGGCGCAAAGGGCCGCCCGGATAATGGCTGGCGTAACGATCAGCGTCAGAACAATAGCCGCCGCAGGGCTGACCCGGGAGATGGCAAAAAACACGCCGCACGCGGTCACCGTCTGAAACAGCATGGAGAGCGAAAATGTGTTCGGACCCGGCATTCGGTCTCGATCCGTTTCTGGCATGACGTTGTCGGGATGAGGTTGTTCTGACTGGCGCCGCTTCGCGTCCGCCTCTTGGCTGGTCGAAAGTGGCCGATCGGAATTGGCAGGCTGGACGCCGGCAACCCTCGGGGTTGTTTGCCCGAATTATACCCGCAACCGGACAGGCTGATGTGACAAAACCGGGCCATGGTAAAAACGTGAACCTCGGCTGCCAGAACGGCGACTTCAGGTTATACTGATGGCCGGAAATTGCTGGAGGGTAGGCGAATGGTTAGCGGCTTCATTGGAAATGAAGTGCCGGGCAACCGGTTGCGGGTTCGAATCCCGTGCCCTCCGCTGTTTTTTGGCCAGCCAACAGGGCTTGGGTAACACCAGGGTAACAAATCATGCCGCGGTGACGCCGTGTTGAACGAACACGACCCCGAAACTGACATTGAGGCTTTTCTGACGGCCTTCGGGAAAATGGGCCTGGTGGCTGCTGGCGTGATGGCGGTCGTGATGTTCTTCCGCTGGCTGGCGGGCTGGTGATCAGGCCGGGACTCTCAGTTGGTACTCGATGCAGATTGACCCGGTGGTGAACGGGCCGACGCCCGTGATGGTCTGGGAGACGCTGCCGAAGTCGAATTTCTCCGGCGCGATGTCCCCTGCTGTCTCGGCATTTTTCCAGACGTAGTAGCTGGCGACGAATGACGTTGTGGTCAGCTGCGTCCCGCCTCCGCCTACGGACAGATTGCCGGTTTCACCGACGGTGCAGATCCGGAAATGGGGCAGGAGGATCAGGACGTCGTGATGTTCGATGGCGGTCCAGATCGAGTCAGCGGGCAGGTAGTCCGGGGACCGGCGGCCAGCATGAGCGACGACCCGGCCAG
>JBGSVU010000594.1:0-6787 GCA_041752775.1 Pirellulaceae bacterium
TAGTCGTTTCCGGCACCGCCGGACAACGTATCGTTTCCGTCGCCCCCCTGAATCCAGTCATGGCCTGATCCACCGGTCATTATGTCGTCTCCGTCCTGCCCGCGAAGATCGCAGAATACGATCGAGTTGCTGACAAAAGTATCGATCCCGGAACCGCCGAAGAAACGGATTTTTGTCGTCGCCGCTTCTGAAATTTCGAGCGGCGCAGCTCCGTCGGCGGAAACACGGATCATCCCGTTGGCGATTTGCTCGACCGAGGCCGAGTTGTGTCCGGCATCGCCCTGGATGGTCACCACGCCCGCAAACGAATTCCAGGCGATGGTGGAGGCGAGCATTTGCCTCGGCTCAAGGTTGACAAATCCAATGTCGTTTTGGCGGGATGGTGCAGACTGGCGGGGCTGCAGCGATCGCGGGTGACGGGCAGGTCGCATGGGGAGTTGATCCTGGCGTAGACTTCGGTGGGACAGGCATTTGGCCGGAGAGGCGCATCCCAAGCCTGGAATAATCTGGCGGGCAGGAAAAGGGAAAAATTACGAAACCCGCATTTTTTGTGGAAAAATGCCGAAGAAAGCTGGCAATCCGGCTGCTTTCAGCCCCCATTTTCCAAATCCCTGTCAGGGCGAAAAGACGGGCAGATAGTTCAGCGGCATCTGCAAAATGATCAGGGCCATCGCGGCGCCATACTCGGCTCCCGCCTCGCTCTCCCGACTCCATCCGCCATCCGTATCCTGCTTGCCGACCAGTTCGTCGCGGATCATGGGGTACCAGCTGTTCCAGTGCTCGCCGCCCGCATGCCACATTGCCTGGGTCGCATAGTAGTGGGTGTAAAAATAGTGACCGCCCTGTCGTCCGGAAGTTTTCAGCCACTCCAGTGCTTTCTCGACCGGTTTGCCTTCATAAATTCCCGCACTGTACAGCGAAGTCACTCCCGCAGCAGTCATCGCATACGTGGTGTGACCGCCCTGCTGGGTGTAGCGAAAACTGCCATCCCCGTTCTGGCTTTTGTGAACATAGTCGATGCACTTTTGCCGAACCTCGTCGGGCACATCGATGCCGGCGTCGCGCGACCCGCGCAATCCCATGATCTGGCATACCGTAATCGACAGATCGGCATCCGTCGGAGCAGGCTGATAGCGCCATCCTCCCTGGGGGTTCTGGGTTCGACAAGTCAACCGGACGGCTTTCCGCAATTTTTCACCGATCTCGGCCTTGAGGGTCATCCCATAGGCCTGGGACAGGAACAGCATGCTGAAGCCATGGCCGTACATGTTTTCGTGAACGCCATTGTCCGTGCGGGAGATGTAGCCCGAATCATCCACCTGGGACATGATGAACTCAACCGCGGTGTCGATGTTCTTGCCGTATTTGCCCTGGCCAGGTGCACATCCGCTGCACATCATGGCCAACCCGCCCAGCGAAGCCGTGGCGACACCCGAAGGGTATCCGCTATTTCCGAAAGCACCCCGGTTCTTGCCGCTGCGAACCTGACGCCCTGCAAGGAAATTCAGCCCTTTTTCGATCGACTTGCGGGCCTCCGGTGTGATCAGTTCCGCCGGAGATTTTTCATTGGCCGAGGCTTTGCGGTCGCGCGTCACAGGGCGCGCCGCGGTGATTCGGGGAATCAGCATTCCGCTGCCAGCCGCAAAAACCGATCCGGCGGCGATTGCTGTCGATATCCCAAACTGTCGTCGGTTCATCATTCGCTTTCGTTTGAAGGTGAAAAAATGCTGCCGGGCTTCTTCGCCATTTGTTGGTAACGTCGCGCGCTCCTGACGGTGGTTTCCGTATTGTGATTTGCGCGACACGGTGGAGGACCACCGTGCTACTTTGGCCCCCCCGAACACCTGCGCAATGCGTCAATTCTAGACATCATGGCCGTATTTTGCATGTGGCCGCAACATGGATCGGGAAAAAAGCGGAGAAAGTTCACCGCTGCCAGCGACACCTTGCCTGGGCGCGAGGGCATTGGGGCAATGCTTCCGGACCCGCGCGCCAAAACTGCAAACCACGTTTTCGGCAAACCAGCAGGGGACGCAGAAATCGAACTCTGCGTCCTGACTGTATTTCGGCCACGGAAGGGCCGTGACGGGAAATTTTTTTTCGCCGGTGCTTTGCTGTTTGGTAGCCGTTGACGCGCTGGGGACTGACGTGTTTTTCGGGCCAGGTTACTTGAAATCAGGCCACCCCTGTACCGCCGGAAAACGGATCTGACCTCTTAAAACATGGACAAGGTGTTATCGGCCCGTGAACGCCTGTCTGTTTGAACCTTTGCCCGAGTGTCCAATTTGAAGCGGGCCCCCGCATTCTGAAAACGGGCGGATTTTGGTAAGTTGTCCGCAACAGAACTTTATGGACAGGAAACATCAAGCCGTGACCGAAGACCCGAACGCCAGCCTACCCGAACAACCCCTGGACGAAAGCGAACTACTGGCCGCCCGTCGCCGGAAGCTGGAACGGATTCGCGAGCTGGGCCTGGATCCCTGGGGCGGACGATTCGACAACCGCTCGATGATCGGTGACATTCGCGGACTTGCGGGTCAGGTGGTTTTTCGCAACGCCGAGGGCCGCGAAATTGCCTTGCCCCCGGAACTGGGTAACGAGGGCTTCAATTTTCGCCAGTGGGCGGCGGACCAGGGCGGCGGCGAAATGAACGGTCCCAAAGTCCGCGCGGCCGGGCGCATCAAACTGCATCGAGACAAAGGCAAACTGCACTTTGTCGATATCGAAGACTGGACCGGAAGAATCCAGCTGTTCGTCGGCCAGAAGCAGGTCGGCCAGCAGAACTGGGAACTGATGCAGTGTGTGGATCTCGGCGATTTGATTGGCGTCGATGGGGAGTTGAAGTTCACCCAAACTGGCGAACTTTCGATTTTTGCAAGCGAGATCCATTTTCTCACCAAAACCCTCGATCCGCCCCCCTCGAAACACACCGGCCTGACCGATCCGGAAATGCGCCAGCGGCTGCGTTACGTCGATATGGCCTGGAATGAAGGTGTCATTGACCGGTTCATGGACCGCTCGCGCATCGTCAGCAGCATACGGCAGACGTTGGCCTCGAATGGTTTTGTGGAAATCGAAGGCCCGACGCTGCACACGATCGCAGGCGGTGCCGCGGCCCGACCTTTCCTGACGCATCACAATGCGCTGGACATGGAACTGTTCATGCGGATTGCCCTGGAACTGCACCTCAAACGGTTGATGGTTGGGGGCATGGAACGGGTCTATGAAATGGGGCGAGTTTACCGCAATGAAGGGATTTCGCCGCGGCATAATCCGGAGTTCACCATGCTGGAGGTCTACCTGGCCTATGGGGACTATCACAGCATGATGGATCTGACCGAGCAGATTGTGGGCGATGCGCTGCTGGCAATCGGTGCTGGCAGCGTCGTGAAGTGGGGCGATCTGGAAATTGATTTTTCCCGGCCTTTTGCCCGTTGCAGCTATGACCAGCTGTTTGCCGACAGCACTGGCGTTGACCCGACGGATTCCAAAGCGGTACAACGGCTGGCAGGTGAAATCGGACTGGAGACTGCGGGGCGTCATCCGGATGTCATCAAGAGCGACGTTTTCGAAGCGCGCGTCGAGGACAGCCTGGTGGGGCCGATTTTTGTGACGGACTATCCGTCCAGCATTTGTCCGCTGACCAAACGCAAACGGGACAATCCGCAGGTCGCGGAGCGTTTTGAACTGTTTGTTCACGGGATGGAGCTGGCCAACGCCTACACCGAACTGAACGATCCGGATTTGCAACAGAAACTTTTTGAAACGCAGCTGGAAGGGATGGCGGCCGACGACTCGATGGCCCGCATGGACCACGATTTTGTACGGGCCCTGAGAAATGGCATGCCACCCGCAGGGGGACTGGGGATCGGAATTGACCGGCTGGTCATGTTGCTGACCGGATCGCAATCGATCCGCGATGTGATCCTGTTCCCGCTGTTGCGGCACGAAGCGCAGGGATAAGACTTTTTTTTGAAACACGGGTTGCCAAAGGACTGGCGATGTACAAACTGCTGCTGTCGTGCCGTTATCTGCGGACACGGTTCATTGCGCTCGCGTCGGTCGTCAGCGTGACACTGGGTGTGGCGACGCTGATCGTTGTCAACAGTGTGATGAGCGGGTTTGCATCGGAAATGAAAGACCGGCTGCACGGCATCCTGGCCGATATCGAAATGTCGGCTCCGGGCAACGCCGAAATCCAGTACCCGGCCGACCGGTTGCGGGAAATCCAGCAGATTGCCGGCGACGCTCTCGAATCGATGACCTGCCTGGTTCGGGTCCCCGGTTTGATCACATTCCAGTTTCGTGACCGCCAGTTCACACAACAGGTCATGTTGTTGGGCGTGGATGAAAAAACGTTCAGCGACGTCTGCGAATTCCAGCCCTTTTTGCTGAACGAAGACCGTCGCCAGACACTCGATTTCGATCTGGCCTCGACCGGTTACGATCCCCGCCTGGGATATTGCGGATGGGAGTACCGGCGTGAAAAAGAGAGCAGCCAGCGGCAATTCGAAGCGATCCTGGAAATGGAGCAGCAACGGGCCAACCGGATGGCCGCGATTCCGGAAACGCCCGTTGAACAGTCGGCCCGGGCTGTCAATTTTCTGCCCCTGCCCCAGACAGCACCCGACCTGAACGCCCTCGCCGCCAACCAGCACAAACCAGCAGAGAACCTGCCACCGATCACGGCCTTTGATCCGGCTTCCGTCCACCGGCCGCAACTGAACCCGGCGGACATGTTCAATCCGATGCGCCAGCAGCACACCGGCATCATTCTCGGAATTGGGATCGGCAGCCGCTACGTGGTCGATCCGGAGACAGGAGAGAAGCAGGAACTGTTTCTGGTCCGGCCGGGTGATGACGTCACGATCACGTCTTTTTCCACCGGCGATTCTCCCCAGCCGGTGATTGAGAACTGCACGCTGGTGGATTTTTATGCTTCCAACATGCATGAATACGATTCGACTTTTGCCTTCATGCCGCTGGAGCGACTGCAGAAAATTCGCGGCATGATCGACCCGGTTTCAGGAACTGCCAGTGTGTCGTCGATTCACATGCGATTTCGCGACGGGACCAACCTCGACGAAATGCGGGACCGGATTGAAACATCGCTCTCGGCCAACCAGCTGTATTATTTTCCCTACGTTGTCGAGACGTGGCAGGACACCCAGCGTCCGTTGCTGAGCGCGGTCGATATCGAGTTGACGATTCTGAACATCCTGCTGTTTCTGATTATCGCCGTTGCGGGTTTCGGGATTCTGGCGACGTTCTACATGATCGTGGTCGAAAAGACCCGCGACATCGGCATCCTCAAGGCGCTGGGCGCGCCCAGTTCCGGCGTGATGTCCATTTTCCTCTGGTATGGACTGTCCCTCGGAGCGGTTGGCACCGGTGCCGGCATCCTGATCGGGCTGGTTTTCGTGGCAAAAATCAACTGGATCGCCGACGGTATTGGCTGGTTGACAGGTCGTGAAGTCTTCGATCCGACGATGTATTTTTTCAGTGAAATACCCACGATCGTCAGCCCCTCGATGGTTTGCTGGGTGGCTTTCGGAGCGATTCTGATTGCAGTCATGGCCAGTGTTCTGCCGGCGCTGCGTGCGGCCAGAATGCATCCTGTGGAGGCGTTGCGTTATGAGTAGTAAACCGGCAGTGATGGGCGGCAACATGCATTCGGCGTCAAAAGCTGGCCAGTCCGGCGGTCGGGTGCCATTGAGGGTCGCCGATCCGGTTGCCCTGCGGACGGTCAACTTGAAAAAAAGCTACCGCCGCAAGGGGATTGAGGTGCCGGTGCTGAAAGGCGTCGATCTGGAAATCGCCGACGGTCGTTTCACCGTGATTGTCGGCAAAAGCGGGTCGGGCAAGACCACCCTGCTGCACCTGCTCGGCACGCTCGACACGCCAGACTCGGGCGAAATCTGGTATGAAAACGAACGGATCGACAATTTGCCGGCGCGGCGCAAAGACAAGTTGCGGAACCAGACCATTGGAATGATCTTTCAGTTTTATCATTTGCTGCCAGAACTGAATGTCCTCGAAAACGTGCTGGTTCCGCAAATGGTCGGCTTCCGCTTCTTCAGTTACCTGCGCCAGCGGAAACAGTTTGTGGCGCGGGCCAAAGAACTGCTGGACCGCGTGGGGCTGTCGCATCGGCTGAATCACCGGCCCAACCAGTTGTCCGGCGGAGAAATGCAGCGGACCGCGATTGCCCGGTCGCTGATCACCGGGCCCAGCCTGTTGCTGGCCGATGAACCGACCGGCAACCTCGACGAAGAGAATGGTCAAATCGTGATGCAGACCCTGCTGCAACTCTGTCGCGACGACGGAATCACACTGGCCCTCGTCACCCACGACGACCGAATCGCCAGCCAGGCCGACCGAACCATTCGCCTCGTGGATGGCAAAGTGGCTTGTTGAACAACTCCGCCGGGCGATAACCGAAGATGCTGCGAAACCCGGGCGGGCAGGTGATTGCAACCTCTGACAACCCCTAACGGTTGCGCAAACTCTGGCGATCAGGCAGACTTTTGCCGTATCCGCGATTTTGACAGTTGACAGGCAAATGATGTCATTTCGGATTGCAACGACCGATTCTGACTGGTGGCGGTGGGTCCGCCAGTTATTCAATGAATCAGGCGTCCAGGTACGACCATGTTTTTTGCTTGCCGGTTTCGGATGCATCTGCTGCCGCTGCCGATAGCGATTGTGACGCTCGCCAGCATGGCCGGAACCACTTGCCCGGGAGCTGCTACCGGATTCAGGGGGCCGCAGGAAAGAGGGCCGCAGG
>JBGSVU010000595.1:0-2759 GCA_041752775.1 Pirellulaceae bacterium
TGTCATACACGAATTATACCAGATCGCCCGAACAACGGAAGGTTTTTACGACGACGCCCGAGACGAAGCGTTCCATGTATGTACTGCGAGAAACCGTATTGATGCCAGAGCGCGTGACCAACCAGCCCCAACGAGGGATGGCGTGCCTTTCGCCTCTCCACGGCAAATCAAAAAAGCAGGAAATTTCTTTCGTGGTTACTCGCATTTCAGGGTTTCCTGCTGGAATTTCGCAACAAGGTCAGAAATGGTCAAAAAAGTTTTCGGGACATAACGAGAACAGCAGGGCCCGACATCAAGACAGGCGGAATTGCAGATGGCAATTCTGGCTGAGACGAACACCCAACGCCAACCATTTGACCGGAGGCCATGACAAATGTCCAGCCAGGCTTTTTAAGTCGACAGTCTTATTCCAGCGATCATCACCCGACGCCCCCATTTGGCAGACGGCGAAACGAAGTGCTGACCTGCCTATTCTTTGGCCAAATCGGCAACGGGAATTGCGAGTTCCGGATTGGCGCTGATAAATGCGATGCAGGATTCGTCATTGGGTTGAACGTCGCCCAGGTCAAGATCAAACTGTTTGACGATTGCCTTGTCTGCGTTTGCCTTGTCTGCGTTCATGTCGATTCGGAAAACGGAACCCTGGGCCAGGTCGTAAGGGACGCCGTCAATGGTGAATACCGCTGTTTTTCCATCCTGCGTTTCTGATTTCCACTCAAAACCCGAATCTTCGGGCTTTTTCGAGACGGGATCTCCGCCACTGGTGGTTTTGACGAAACCGCTCCTGCGATCGGGCTGGCCATCGCCATGTCCCCCCGATCTGCCCCGCCAACCGCCGGAAACACCGTCCACAACCATGAACGCCAGGCCTTCTTTCCATTTCAAAAACTCGAAGTTCGTATGATCATCGACTTTTCCTGAAATGACTTCCGGCGATGGTCCACCAGGGGTGGTGGAAACCGGTGGGGAGTTAGTTGTTTGATCGCAGGCAGCAACCAAGACGATACCGGCAAGCAACAAGAGAAAAACCAGACACCAGTTTCGGTCCATATCCAAAGTCTTTCGAAAAAAATCCCGTAGCGTCGTGGCTGGCTGAAATTTTCAACAGTCATCCTGACAGCGCCAATGGAAGCAGGCACACAGGTACCATCCAGGACCCAATCGTTGCGACTACCGCCGTTCAAATTGTAGCCCAACGGTGGCAAGGCCAGAACCAGACCAGCCGCGCCAGGTAAGCGACCCCACATCGAGAGCTTCACATGGCAAGGAAAATCGCAAGCGGAATGTCGAAGGGTTGAATCGTTGTGCCTTAAAGCAGGTTTGGGTCTTTCTCCAAATACTGTTTGGCCATTCAAAATTCTGGATCGCCCCCCTGGGGTAACCGGAAATTGGCCCGCGACTTCATCGAGAGCCCAACTGCCGACGTGGTGGCCAACATCGCTGCCTGATCCACCAGGGCAACTACCGGCCGGACCCACAGCCAGAAATCCTGGCGACTGAATTCATTGAGCAGGGCGGCTGCCTCACAAAAAATGGCCCTCGCCCGGCTGAACCAGCAGAACCAGCCTGGCAGCCGTTGACCTTGCCCCAGAAATGAGACTCGGACCCGGGGCCGTTCCCTGACAGAAAATTGTTTGCCCCATGCGAAATTTTTCGGCAATTTGTTTATGCTGGATACGAACAAGTACCATTGAGCCTACCGAATTTCCTTCATGCCTCCTTCCGGGAAATCACAATCATGCGTCTGAAAATTGCCTCCATGTTGGTGCTGGCACTGGTTGTCGCCGGATGCCAGATGGGAATTACGGGTTCGGGAGTCAGCAAGACCGAGCAGCGAACTGTCGAAGACTTTGATTCCGTGGTGCTGGAAGGGATGGGCGACGTGACCATTCAGGTCGGCGCGGCCAAATCCGTCGCGGTTACCTTTGATGACAATCTGACGGAAATCGTTGAAACCAGCGTGCAGGACGGCAAACTCCATATCAATACCAGCGGATCGTACAGTTCCAAACTGGGGCTGAAGATTGCAGTCACGACGCCGTCACTGGTCTCGGCCTCAGTTTCCGGAATGGGCGACATAACCATTTTGGACGCGTCAGGAGATGAGTTGAAACTGGCTATTCATGGCATGGGTGGCATCACGGCGTCAGGCGCGGTCAAGTCCGCAACCGTGGGTGTTGAAGGATCGGGCGACGCGAAATTGAAAGACCTGATCGCGGAAAATGTCACGGTCACCGTTTCCGGAATGGGAGGCGCCGAAGTGCACGCTTCGAGGTCCGTGAACGCAAAAACCACCGGAATGGGCGACATCGAAATCTTCGGAAACCCCGCTGAAGTCCAGAAATCCGCAACAGGCATGGGCGAGGTTACCCTCAAATAGCGGGCGGCGAGCTGGTGGCAAGCGCAGGACCAACCGATAAAACCCGTGAAAAAAATGCCCGTCTGGGCATCCTCGAACCTGACTTTCGTTCCTGGCTGGCTCACCGGAATTCAGGTGCCAGTAGATCCAGTAGATGACGCAACGACTGACGGTGCTGGCAATTCTTTGA
The DNA here is from genome assembly GCA_041752775.1 of Pirellulaceae bacterium. Classification (GTDB taxonomy): domain Bacteria; phylum Planctomycetota; class Planctomycetia; order Pirellulales; family Pirellulaceae; genus BJ22. Next base: position 2,550 of record JBGSVU010000595.1, read on the forward strand.
ACTGGCGAGAATTCTCCGGTTCTCTTTTATTCGATTGTCGCCTTCCAGTTATCATCATTCCCCAACGCGACGATCAGTTCAAAATCAGCGTTCGGTGCCGTGAGTCCACCGAAGTTTACCAGCTGAACCTGTTCCAAAGCGGTGCCTGCATCTTTTGCGGACCTGTCTCCACTCCACCAACGCATTTCCATCTTGTGAAACGGTACCTCC
>JBGSVU010000596.1:0-4174 GCA_041752775.1 Pirellulaceae bacterium
TTCATCCAGATAAATCTGCAAGTTGAAACTTTTATGCAAATGCAACAGGATGTCTTTAATCGGGACGTCGTCGAAAACCAGATCGTCTCCAATGATCGTTGTGGCCAGCAGCTGTTCGGTTTCACGATTCAGCCGCTGATCGACCGGTTCGCCCAGACGAACTGCGGACCGGTTCGCGGTGCCGACAACGGTATCGCTGCGATCCATGCGACCCGCAGTTGAATCCGGGACAGCCATCTCTGTTGTCGCCGCAACTGAAGTTCCGAACGGGTGCCAGGTGACTTGGGGCTTTGCAATTGCGGTTGCGGGAATCAGGCCAAACGAAGCCAGGGCCAGAACCAACAGAATGTTATTGCGCAGTGCCATTTCTCTTCTCCGGAAAAAATAACCAACCGGTTGGGCGACCGTTCGTTGCCGAAACAAGTCAATACCAATGAAAACTCGATCGACCAGGCATCCAGGAATTGGACAACAGGGGTTATAACGTCGGCCGCATCGAATCGCAACGATTTTTCGGGTGTCCGTTGTCAATACCGCAATATTGCCGAATATTCCCGGCGGATTGTGCTTGCGGCCCCTCTTCGGCAGGACTGGGAAAACCTGGCGTTTGGAGATTATTCGAACTTCACGGGAATTCCCTGCTGGCGAAACTGCCTTACGGCTTCATAAGTCGCAATGGCGACAGAGTTGCTCAGGTTCAAACTGCGGACCCGGCTGGAAACGGGGATGCGCAGGCAGCGGTCACCCGCCGGATCCGTCAGCGAGGGAGGCAGCCCGGAGGTTTCGCTTCCAAAAACGAGTGTGTCTCCTGCCATGTAACTCGCGTCCAGGTAACTTCGACTCGCTCGCCGCGTAAACAGCCATGGACGAAAATCAGCGATTTGTCCGGGCAAATCTTCCCACCGGTCGACCACCCGACAATCCAGATGTTGCCAATAGTCCAGCCCTGCCCTGCGGACAGTCCTTTCATCGATCCGGAATCCCAGGGGCCGCACCAGCCACAGCGTCGCGCCAGTGGCCACACAGGTGCGCCCGACTGCTCCGGTGTTTTGCGGAATCTCCGGCTGGTACAATACGATATTGAGCATCCTGAATGGCCTGACGGGGTTGTCACTCGAACGACTCGCAGGTGTCCGAAATCCTGAGTCCCACCGAATTCATGGTTGATATTAGACGCAATCCGACTCGTACAGTAGCCATCGGTTCGATCCGAATCGGAGACGGTCACCCGATCGCGGTTCAGTCAATGACGGCTACCCGAACTGCTGATGTGGCGGCCACGGCGGCCATGGTCAATTTGCTGCATCAGGCCGGAGCGGACGTGGTCCGGATTGCGGTGGACAGTCGCCGGGACGCCGAAGCCGTGGCGGAGATCCGGCAGCAGACCTCCGCGAATCTGTCGGTTGATTTGCAGGAAAACTACCGGCTGGCCGAAGCCGTTGCGCCCCACGTGGACAAGCTGCGCTACAACCCCGGCCATCTCTATCACCATGAGCGGGAGCGACCCTGGCAGGACAAGGTTCGCTGGATAGCGGAAATTGCTGCCCGAAACGACTGTGCGATTCGGGTGGGAGTCAACTGCGGCAGCATGGACCCGGAGAAAAAAGGCCGGTATCCGCACGACGACTCGATTTCCCCCATGATCGACAGCGCTCTGGAGCATTGCTCGCTGCTGGATGAAATCGGATTCCTGCGCTATTGCGTGTCCCTGAAAGATTCCGATCCGGCCAAGGTGGTTGAGGTCTACCGCCGGTTTGCCGGGTTGCGGCCGGATGTGCCGCTGCATTTGGGCGTTACGGAGGCTGGCTTGCCTCCCGACGGAATTATCAAAACGCGGATCGCCCTGGAACAGCTGATTGGCCAGGGGATCGGCGACACGATTCGCGTCTCGCTGACCGTGCCGAACGACGAAAAGGGACTGGAGATATCCACCGGGCGACAAATTGTCGAGGACATTTACAACGGGCGGGTTCGCTCGGTCGTGAATTTCAAAAACGACGGGCTGAACATCATTTCCTGTCCCAGCTGTTCGCGGGTGGAAAACGAGGCGTTTGTCCAGCTGGCCCGCGACGTCAAGTCGATGTCCGCCTATGCCGCGGAACACCGGATCACCATCGCGGTCATGGGGTGCCGCGTGAACGGGCCGGGCGAGACGGACGACGCCGACCTGGGGCTGTGGTGCGGTCCGAATTACGTCAATCTGAAAAAGGGCCCCGAGGAACTGGGCGCGTTTCCCTACGACCAGATTCTGGGCCGGCTGAAAATCGAACTGGACCTGATCATTGAACGGCGCCATACGGGATGTTCCACGACCGGTGTTTCCGGTACAGAGGTTTCCGGTACTGGGGTGGCCGGATCCTGACGCCAGCCCGTTTTTCTGTTCTTCCGGCAAATCCAACAGGAATCCAGCGCCGTGGTCAACACACTCTTCCTGCCCGAACTGCGCGAGATGCTGGCCGACAGCAACGAGAATGACCTGCGCGAGTTCTGCCTGGCACTGCATCCCAGCCGGACGGCCGAGTTCATGGACGGGCTGGATGCGGCCGAGTCGTGGCGCGTCCTGTCGTTTACCGATCCCGGTACGCGCGTCGAGATTTTTTCGTACTTTCCTCACGAGCGCCAGATCGAGATTGTCGAATCGCAGGACCGGGACGAAGTCGCTGCGCTGATCGCTGAAATCCCTTCGGACGACCGCGTTGATATTCTCGGCGACGTCGATCCGGAAATTGTTGCGGACCTGATGCGGCGGCTGTCGACTGAAGACCGCCGGGAAATCCTCCGGCTTTCCCAGTATCCGGAAGACACTGCCGGATCGATGATGGCGACTGAGTTCGTGAAGCTGGACCAGTCGCTGACGGTGTCCCAGGCGATTCAGGAAGTCGGCCGGCAGATCGAAGACTACGAAACGATTTACTACCTCTACATTGTGGATTCGGAGCAGCATTTGCGGGGGCTGGTCTCGGCCCGGCAACTGCTGGCCAGCCTGAAAAAACCCGACACGCTGCTGGGCGAGATCATGGAAACATCACTGGTTACGGCCGACGTGATGGAGAATCGCCAGGAAGTCGCCCAGAAAGTTGCCCGCATGGACCTGCTCGCCATTCCGGTCCTCGATACGGAACGGCACATCGTCGGGATCATCACGCACGACGACGTGCTGGACGTGTTGCAGGACGAATCGACGCGCGAGACGTTGCGAATCGCCGCAGTCGAACCGCTGGAAGACACCTACATGAACACCTCTGTGTTGATGCTGTCCTGGAAGCGCGGATTGTGGCTGAGTATCCTGCTGGTTTTTGCCGTGTTGACGGCATTTGCACTCAGCGCCTACGACTCGCACCTCGAGCGCTGGGCCTGGCTGGTTCCGTTTATTCCGCTGGTCATTTCGAGCGGTGGGAATTCCGGCAGCCAGTCGGCCACGCTGGTGATTACTGCGCTGTCGCGGGGCGAAGTCCGCGGGCGCGACTGGCGACTGGTTTTGCGACGGGAGATCCTGATGGGGCTGTGCCTCGGATCGGCCCTCGGTCTGCTTGGATTTCTGGTGGCAATTTTTTTCCCCAACGTGCCCGGCATCCAGGAGGCCTTCATCGTTCCCGTCACACTGCTCCTGGTTGTGGTTTCCGGTACTGTGATTGGGTCCATGTTGCCGCTGATATTCAAGCATTTGGGATGGGACCCGGCGATGATGAGCAATCCTTTCGTGGCGGGCATCATCGACATCCTCGGAATCATCATTTACATGACGGTGGCGGCGCTGTTTCTCGGACGACTTTAACGGCTGGGAAGACCTGCACGGGAACGAACTGCCGGACCTGACCGGGACCTGACCGGGACCGGACGGATGAGAGGCGGGTACGGAGGTCCAGGTTGACCTGGCTGCCCCGCGGTCCGTTTTTTTTGAGCGGCACACCCTGCAATCCCGGCCGGTTGGGGTTATCATGCCCGGAATCTTCCTGTTGGCAGCGCGTCTCGTTTTACCGGGAAAACACATGAGCAAACTGGAATTCAAATCCAACTCCAGTCCATCGGTGGGCATCGAAATTGAATTGGGGCTGGTCGATCTCGAAACGATGCAGCTGGCCAACCGCATTGAAGACCTGCTGAAACAGCTGGGCGGAGCCGAACAGAGTTCGTACAAGCCCGAATTCATGCAGAGCTTCATCGAAGTCAACAC
>JBGSVU010000597.1:0-1814 GCA_041752775.1 Pirellulaceae bacterium
GTCGTTGAAATATTGCGGCCATCCGCTGCCATTGCACGAGTCATCGCTGCACGAGTCATCGCTGCACGAGTCATCGCCGCACGAGTGATCACCTGACCCAAAATTCACTGTGTCGGAGTTCGGTATCGACGCAGAGCCCAGAAAAAAAAGCACCCCTCCCGCGGATGAGTGCTTTCTGATTTTCTGAAGACCAAAAAATCCGGCTGGATTTTTTTACCACTGGCGGCGCTGGCCGCCACGGCCTCCACCACCACCGCTGCGCTCTTCGCGCGGGCGGGCTTCATTGACCGTAATGTTGCGTCCGCCCATGTTGGACAGATTCAGGGCTTCGATTGCCTGGTTGGCAGCGGCCGAATCCGACATTTCCACAAACGCGAATCCGCGCGGGCGACCGGTTTCCCGGTCCTTGATCACGTTGACCGAAGAGACCTGACCATACTGTTCAAAGGCCTGACGCAAATCGTCTTCGGTACAGGTAAAGGGGAGGTTCCCCACATATAGATTTGCCACGACGCAAGTTCCTCTCGGCAAAAAACAAAAAACAAAAAATTCAAGTCTTTGCAGAAGGATCAACAACGCGGTCCGGGCAGCAAGCAGATTTGAATCGACACCCTTCAAGAATGGCAGAAGGATGCCAGCCAGTCAATGGTATTTTGGCAGGTTTTTCCCCGGAAAATGGCGGATTCGCTCCACTGGAATGGAGCACTCCGGCCCCTGAAACCTGCAAATCGATTCCGGTTGCCGGGGCAAGCCGGTGAATTCTGGGGCCCCTGGGGAAACAGGAGAAAAGCATAATCCCCATACTATTCCACGGCCCAACTTGCCGGTCGGCCTGGAGTCTGTCCCCAAAGGGGTCAGACCCCTGGAAAGGCAGCGAGAGTCAGACCCCTTTTGGAACAGGCTCTTGAAAATAACCGAGGCGCTGGCGCAGGTCGGCGATTTCAGGGCTGGTTTCAATACAGGTTTTCAGCCGCAGGTTGGTCCAGGCTTTCTCCTTTGGAGTCTGAACCCGCAACGAACGAATTTGCGGACTGTTGTCGTCCGTTCCCCAGCGCCAGCGATATCCCGCCGGGGGACTGTAGGAATCCACGCCGCTGGTCTGCTGGCTGCCAAGAAAAGCAAACAGGTCAGCCGTGATTTCAATGGGTTGCCGAACAAGGTCTTCATAACGAACCAGCCTGACACATGGACATGTGCCAGCGGACGACGGATTTCTGCTGGCGGACCCGGCGTCCGGAAACCGTTCGGACAACTCCAGCAGTCGCCGCGATACGCGGACCCAGTAGCGGGTCGCCAGCCAGCGATCAACCACTGGACTGGCCCACGAGTGAACCGCGCGAAACGTCATTTTTCGCAGCGATTCCACCGTGTCGTAACAGTCGCGGACCAGAGCAATTACCCGCAACTGCGGCACTCCAGGCAGTCGCGGATAGCGCCCGGATTCGTGATACCAGGCGGGTCGTTTGAGCAACAGAATGGGGCGATCGTCGAGCCCCCACATCGAAGCCTCGCGGCGCGGGCTGGCAAAGCGCTGGAAATTGATTTCACTCAGTTGCGAAATATCGGGGGCTTCCTGCAACAGCGCCTTGAGCAGCGTCGAACCGCTGCGCATCGTCGACGCAATCACCGCCAATGTCCGGTCGGCCGTCGCAGCCGGATCCGCAGCGGGTCGAAGGTCAAAGGAAGAGGGCATTGGCAGTGGAAAACCTGAGATCGGAAGATCCGGAACGCATCGCTGCAGTCTGCCGAAAAAATCGGGAGCTGTCGATAGCCGTGCGGGACATGCGAATGCCCAAACGAAAAAAAGAACCCGC
>JBGSVU010000598.1:0-2180 GCA_041752775.1 Pirellulaceae bacterium
GCGGTTTCGCAGCCTGATCAAGACGGCGCTCTATCACCTGATCATCGATTTTCATCGCCGGACCCGGCGCGACAGAAAACTGGGCACGGGATCAGCGCTCGAGCATGTTGCCGCGGAAGAAATCCAGCCCGTCGCTGATTCCTTTTCGCTCGCCTGGCGGGAATCCCTGTTACAGAGTGCGTGGACCCGACTGGAGCAGTTGCAGGACCAGACGGGAAAGCCGTATTTCGATGTTTTGCGGGCCCGGGTCGATCATCCGGAAATGACCACCAGCCAGCTGCTGAAACATCTCGCGGACCAGAACATCGTTGTCCCGGGCGGATCGGCTTTTCGGGTTTTTCTGCATCGCGCCCGCCGCCGGTTTGCCGCCCTGATGCTGGAACAGGTGACGCATTCCATGGAAAACCCGACGGAGGAAGCGATCGAACTGGAACTGATAGAACTGGGCCTGCACCATTTCTGCAAACCGGCAGCGGACGGTTGAAGCGACGCTTCCGGAACCGCCCGCCAACCGGATTTTTCAGGCTTCCTGCAGTTGCCGGAAACTGTCGAGGTGCCGGGTGATCAGCGAATGAAATGCGGCCTGTTCCAGTTGTTCCGGCTGGCTTAAACCGAGCCGGACGGTTTCGAGTCCGGCATGTTCCCGGTCGGGAACAATTTCGAATTCACATTTCAGCGACCGCAGATCTTTTTTCGTAAAGCTGCCTGCCGGCCCGGTCATGGCGATCCAGAGTGCGTCGGGGCGTTTGGTTTCCATATGCATCCAGGGCCGCGGGACATCGGGCATGGAAACGCGAATCTCGGATTTGTGAGCCCAGTCGAATCGCAGTTCTCCATCGAGATCGCGGACCATCGAGACCACGTCCATCACCGTTCGCAGGTTCCATTTCGGCGTTTGTCCGTCGGGAAACCCCTGTTGCACGGCGTGCCAGGCCTTGCCCAGTTTTTCCCAGGCTTCGGCCTGTTTCCGGCTGGCCGAGTCGGCAGCCTGCGGTCCCAGAAAACCTTCGATCGCCTGGTCGAGGAAGGTCCAGAAACCCGGCGTGTCGATTTCCGCCCACGAGTGAAGTTTCAGTTCGACTTCCTGCCATCCGCGCTGCATCGAAGTCCGAACGCGCGAATCGTTGCCGTAGACCGGAACGTTGTCCAGTTCATTGGCTGTTTTCAGCTGCAACTGTTCCTCGAGTTCGGCTCGCCGGAAGGTGCCCCGTCGCACGCGAAATTTCAGTTTCAGCATCCAGCGGTCGCCGGTCAGCGCGTGGAGGAACCAGTTGCCGCTGACTTTTTTTCCAAAGATCTCAACGACGCTGCGGGTATTCCATTTGGTTTCGGCGAAACCTTCGACCTGTTCGATCCGCGTCACGATTTCATCGAGAATCCGCCCGTCCCACTGGACTTTTTCGCCCGTGTGGGCGATGGCGTTCTGGGTGTGCCAGGCGCGGCCATCGGATTCCCAGGGCATTTCGGTTCCGGCGCCGACATCGCGGATGTCCATGCCCTGCATGTCGTCCAGCAACTGCGGATTCCATGCGGGCCGCTCGGCGTAAGGACCCGCCGCGAGTACCGCCGCGAGGGCTTCTCCGGTCCAGCTGCGCAACAGTTTGCCTTTAGATTTGGCGGCCCGGGTCGCGTACCCGACGACCGATTCGGGCGTGCCGGCCACGACGATCTGGCCACCCCCCTGCCCCGCCTCGGGTCCCAGATCGATCACCCAGTCGGCGGCCTTGATGATATCCATGTTGTGCTCGATCAGGATCACTGTGTTGCCCAGATCGACCAGCCGCTGCAGCACCTCCAGCAGTTTCGCCAGATCGTCGAAGTGCAGGCCCGTGGTGGGTTCGTCCAGCAGGTAAACGGTTCGCCCGGTGTCTGGCCGCGCCAGTTCTGCTGCCAGTTTGACCCGCTGGGCTTCGCCGCCCGAGAGTGTTGGAGCGCTTTGTCCCAGCCGAACGTAGTCCAGTCCGACGTCACACAGGGTCTGGAGGATTCGCCGGATGGCCGGCAGTTTGTCGAACAGGTTCAGCGCCTGGCCGCAGGACATTTCCAGGACATCGCTGATGTTGAAACCATGAAATTTGGCGTTCAGGGTTTCTTCCGTGTAACGTTTTCCGCCGCACGATTCGCACTGGACCCAGACATCCGGCAGGAAGTGCATCTCGATACACTTCTGGCCGTTAGAT
>JBGSVU010000599.1:0-2425 GCA_041752775.1 Pirellulaceae bacterium
CTTCTCCGTCTTTCATTGATTTCAACAAGGCAACCGTATCGCGCACGGTGGCGCGAACCGTGTCGTCCATGACACCCGCAGCGCCGACCAGCGCCAGGTCCAGCCGTTCCAGACGGTTGTCGAGATTTTCAATTCTGCCAATTGACGTCAGCGGATATGAAAACGAAATGGCTCCGGATTTCAAAGTCGCATGCAGCTGATAATCTCCCTCGGCAACGAGGCCGGTTTCCCAGGTTGACCCGCGGATCAGGTCGGACAGCTGAAACTCCTGCTGTGCAACCGGCTGTTGATTGGCCTCGGCCAGGGTCATGAACACACTCACCTGACCGGATGGCAGACCAGCGGTATCATAAAACGGTACAAGCCTGCAGCTGATATTTGCATGGGTGGCATCGGCACAAACCGGTTCGACGGTCAACTGCTGGCCGATGGCAAACTGTTCCAGTTGGCCAATGTTCTCTTTGCCCTGAACTGTTTGCCAGGCCTGGTCAAGGTGTTTTCCTGCCGCCGACAGTTGCAGCCCGAAAAAGCTGTTGACAGCCAATTTCATCGCTGGCACGCAACCGGCCCGACGCCTGGCATCCGCAGTTTCCCATGCTGACTCAAACCGATGCAGACGACGTCCAAGTTCAAGCCGTTCGGATTGACCGGAAGCCGGCTTTGGTGTGACGCATACCGCAACAACAAATGCCCAGAGGACAGTGGTTTTCACATACATGGAATGGATCTCAAAAAAAGAATTTGATGTAAAGGTAGCCGGGGCGTCGTGACTGTCGCAATCCTGCTGAAGATTTCAGCGGGCGCTGTCGACCTGGAGTGTCCCGCAGCCCTGCTGCGCATCCCAATATCCATCAGGCCGCAGCCCCACCACAGAGAAAGGCTCCCTCGCCACGGGAACCCCTGGCCCAGTCTCCGCCGGCTACATGTCCCGCACCGGCATCCGTGGCGCAACCGGCCTCTCAGTGCTTGACGGGAATTGCATACTTCCAGCGATGAGCGTGAAGTTAAAATGGGCGTCCCCAATCATACTTTCGCCAAAAAAAAATGCGTTGGCGCTATCTGCGGATTTTGGGGGATCCACCGGCTCCAGTCCTGCCGGAGGAACTGATCTTCACCGTGGAGGGCCGGGTTGGCAACATGCTCGTCTGCTACTCCAGTTCCTCACACCCCGCCGGTTAATGTTCCAGAGTTCTCAACGGTCAGAACCAGAGTCCAAAACGGTCAGAAGTGGTGTAATCAAACCCGTTTCAGAACATGCATCTTTTTTAGAATTGAACTGCAGACGATGAGCGGCAATTTTGTAATTGCGGGGGGAAGCAAGGGAACAGGCCTGGAACTCGTTCGCCAGCTGGAACCGGATGCTGATCGCATCGACGTCTATTCCCGATCCGCAGGTGATTTGAAGGCTGGTGGAAAGTGCAACCACTACGTTTGCGATTTCTCGCATGCTGATGTCCAGCTGGAAGGACTTCCTGATTCGATTCACGGTGCCGCATACTGTCCTGGCTCTATTCAGCTCCGTGCGTTCCGCGGCCTGCAGCCCGATGACTTCCGCCGTGACCTGGAAATCAATTTGATCGGTGCTGTGAAATTTCTTCAGGCCTGTTTGCCGGGACTGAAGAAAGGGAGCGTCGATCATCCCGCCGGAGTGATCCTGTTCAGCACCATCGCCGTCAGTCAGGGCATGGCCATGCACGCATCGGTCGCGGCGGCAAAAGGCGCTGTCGAAGGGCTGACTCGCTCGCTGGCTGCAGAGTGGGCACCAGCCATTCGGGTCAACTGCCTGGCTCCGGCGTTGACGGAAACACCACTGACAGCGCGGTTTTTTGAGACGGATGAAAGTCGCAAAAAAATGGCGGCAAGGTATCCCCTTGGTCGAACAGGCAAACCGAAAGATCTCGCGTCCATCGCCCGGTTCCTGCTGCTGCCCGATTCCAGCTGGATCACAGGCCAGGTGATTGGCGTCGATGGTGGCCTGTCCACGCTGCGAACCTGAAGCAACGTCTGGGCTGGGGTCCGGACCGGCACGTTCATTCCTGCCACGGCTGGATGATCTGCCACTGGTTGATCCACCGGACTACCGGCGGGTCGATCGGTTGACGGTCGTGTGTCTGGCCAGCGCAGATTTCAGCGGCTGAAACCCAGCGCCCAGCCGACGTTGCATTCAGGGAATCCAGTGCCGACTGTCCGTAGACATGAACCTGGTAAAACGCGACCGCCACATGGCGCCGGGAATGGCCTCCGGTATCCGGTTCCGCAAACTCCACAGACAACTGGGCCATGTTTGAGACGAGATAGTCCTTTTTTCGGTTTAGGTCCAGTTTCCAGCCGACTTCTCGCAACAGAGTCTCCCGGAAACTCTCGCGCTCCAGCCTGTCTCCAACGATGAATTGCCAGCATTGTCGGCCGGAGTCCCATGTCAGGA
>JBGSVU010000600.1:0-2317 GCA_041752775.1 Pirellulaceae bacterium
GGTTCCGGATCGATTTGACGACCGGGTTGCCTCACGCGATCCTCGGGTTGCTGGTTTTTATGGGTACGGTGTCGATTCTGATCGTTCTGGACCGGCTGTTGCGCGGGTTGCTGGCACCAATCGATTTGCAATGGCGACTGGAGGACCGTGAAAGTCACCCGGGCCTGATTTTGATGAAAGCCTGGAACGTGCTGTTTGCCACTGCAGACCGGGAGCCGGAACCGGATCCGGACCCGACGGAAGGTGAGCGGGTCGCACCCGCTGGCGCTGATTCGGCCAGCGTTCGCCGGATGACCGGTTTCGGGTCGCCGCTGGGATTGCCTGTGGCGATTTGTTTTGGCGTGATGGGGATCCTGTACCTGGCTTATTTTGGTGTGGAAGAATCGAAGGTTCGCGAGGCCGTCAAACGCGCCGTGACGACCGCTCTGGCCCTGCCGCGCGAGCTGCACCCGGGCGATTTGCCGGGGATGACGTTGACTGATTTTTCGACGGATCGCCGCGAGCTGTTTCGTTGGGACAACTGGGGGCAATATTCCCGCAGCTGGTTCTATCGGGACGAAGAGGGAGTAGAGTACAACGTCTCCTGCGATTTCCTGTTCGGACCAAACTGGCACGACTTGCGAATCTGTTATCGCGGGTCGGGGTGGGAGATCGCCTCCAATGATATTGGTCCGTTCGACGATCTGGGCGACTTGACCAGGGTGCCGTACCAGTTGGGGGATGGGCCAGCGGACCGGCGGCTGCTGGAGCAGTTTGTGATCCAGCAGAAAAACCAGTCCCTGCGGGGGCTGGTCACCTATGGAGCATTTCGGGCAACCGGGGAGTGGTTCAACAAGCCGCGCGGGTCGGGGCTGTTCGGGGATTTCTGGGCACACCTGATTCAGGGGCGCGACCGGGCCGAGCAGGCGGACTATTTTCAGGTCCAGGTATCGACGAATTACCAGGGCGAACTGCCTGAGCGACAGCAGGTCCAGGCGGAGAAGTTGCTGAAAGTGGCGACTGAAAAGTTTTACCGGGAACTTGTCGCCAATTCCGCCTCGGAGTAATGACCGTCGGGGCGCGTTTCGCAACGGGGACCGGGGCCGGGGTCCGTTGTCGATGATGGAGCGGTCGGTGGTACAGGATGTTCGGGGTCTCAAATCAAATCAATCTGGCGTGATGGTCCATGTCTGACGACGAACAAACTGAACAGGAATCCGGCGGAGAACGCCGCGGGAGATTTCGTCTGAGGGCGATTCCCGGCGCAATTCTGGGTGGGCTGGACCGGATCGCGCAATTTTTTGATTCCGGATTTGGCCGGCTGTCCGGGAGTGCCCAAGTGGCCACGGAGATGACGACCCGGGCCGAAGGCTGGGCGATGCGAATGACCCGGGTGTTGCTGGCTCCGCTGGGGATGCTGTGGCGTTATGCAGAAAAGGCGGGAGGCTTTTTGCAGAAGTTGCCGGTGTTCAAACAGCTGGCCCCTCTATTGCGCTTGGTTCTGTACCCATTCATTGCCCTTGTTGGATTTGCCACTGCATTTGTGCGATCGCGACAGCAGGGATTGCTGTGGCGCGCGTTGCCGATCCTGGTTGTTGCCGGTGGAATTTTCGCAATTCTGTTTGCAGCCTGGCTCGTTCGCAATTCGATTCTCCCCACGCGTTACCGCGCCGCTATTTTTGATGCCATCGAGGTCCAGGACCTTGCCCGGGCCGATTTGTTCCGGCAGAAACTCCGGCAGCTGGGGCAACCATTTGGCGATACCGATTTGCGCGCGGCCAACCGCTTGATCGAACAGGGGCATCCCGAAGAGGCGCTGGAGCTGGTACAGAGTCTGGCGCCGGCGGATGTGCCGGGCGAACCGGCCGCCCATTTCTGGATTGTCGTCCATTTGCTGGACAGCGAAATTGCCATGGAAACGGCCGAGGTGATCCGGCAGGCGGCGTCCCACCTGGAACAGCTGAAGAGTCTGGGTTTCGGCGACCGCCCCGAAGTCGTGATGGCATCGGCCGTGATCGAGTTGCGGAAGAATCGGATGGATGCAGCACTTGAGATGCTGGTGCCTGTTTCCAAAACATTTTTTCCCGCGGCCAACCTCCGCCTGGCGCTGCTGCTGGATCAGGGGCGTGATGCCGAGGCGATTGAGGCGGCCAGAGTATATTTGCGGGTGGGCGCCAGCGATCCGCTGTTGCTGGAAAACGCCACGCTGGAACAGCTGGAGTTGTGGGAGCGGGCGGGCCAGATCCAGAGTGATTTCAAGGTCGTGAGCCAGGTTCTGCAGACCTGGCGCCGCCGGTTTCCCGGCAACGATTCGGTCACCGAACGGCTGGCCAAAAAC
>JBGSVU010000601.1:0-4496 GCA_041752775.1 Pirellulaceae bacterium
ACCGCAGGCGATGCCTGGCACTGGCAACCGGGCGGAACAGTCCAGGTGCAGAAATCCACGAGCTTGGCCCTGCATGATTTGACGGGTTTCGAGGGACGTTGCGATGCGATTGTTTTTTCAGACGATCCGGACTGGAACCCGCCGAACGAACGCGGGGCGCTGGACTCGTTTCGGCGGACCGCGCTGGGGCTCGCCGACGAACCGGAGCAGTCGGGCCCCTACGATCTGGTTGTGGTGGGCGGCGGGATGGCTGGTACAGCCGCTGCGGTCACAGCCGCGAGGCAGGGATTGTCCGTTGCGCTGATTCAGGACCGGCCGCTGCTGGGCGGCAATTCCAGTTCCGAAGTTCGTGTTTGGCCTGAGGGGCATGTCAACCAGCAGCCGTTTCCGCGAATTGGCGATGTGGTGATGGAACTGATGCCCGACCGGAAAGCGGATTCGGCCAATGCCCAGTCTGCCTCCGTCTTTGATGATGAACGCAAACTGGGCGTGGCGCGCGGCGAACCGAACATCACGTTGATGCTGGAACAGCGCATGAACCAGGCGGTGGCGCGGCAGGGGAACATTGAATCGGTTGTATGCCAACACATTCGCACGGGCGTTCGAACCCGGGTGCGTGGCAGGCTGTTTCTCGACAGCACGGGAGATGGCGCGCTCGGTTTTTTGGCGGGAGCCGACTTTGATCAAACCGATGAAGGTCACATGGGTGCCAGCAATTTGTGGAACATTCAGTGTTTGTGCACCGACGAGGACCCGCTTTCATCGGAACTGGTTGCGGCCTGTGAACAGGCGACTTTTCCGCGTTGTCCGTGGGCCGTCGATTTGACTGACAAACCGTTCCCAGGCCGAACCCGCGGTGCTACCGAACCAGTGCCTGACGCCGGTGGCAAACCGGTCAGCCTCGGAAACTGGTTTTGGGAGTCCGGGTTTGACCGCGATCCGATTGAGGACATGGAAAGAATTCGCGACCAGAATTTTCGGGCGGCGTATGGCGCCTGGGACGCGATCAAGAACGTGGAAAAACGTTATCCCGCCCATCGATTGAACTGGGTGGCGTACATTGCCGGCAAGCGGGAATCGCGGCGACTGCTGGGTGATGTCGTGTTGAGTGGCGAGGACCTGCGCGACGGAAAAGAGTATCCCGACGGCTGTTTTCCCTGCACGTGGGGTATCGACACCCACTTTCCGGACAAACGGTACGACAGTGGCCACGAAGGCGACGAGTTTATTGCCGATTTCACGCATGGCGAAGGTTATGTCTACCAAGGGCCCTACTGGGTTCCCTATCGATGCCTGTACAGTCGCAACATCGACAATCTGTTCATGGCTGGCCGGGACATCAGTGTGACGCACGAGGCCCTCGGTGCCGTGCGCGTGATGAAAACCACTGGTGCGATGGGCGAGATTGTCGGGATGGCGGCCAGTGTTTGCCGGCAACGCGACTGCCTGCCGCGGGATGTGTACGCCAGATATTTCAGCGATTTGCGGACTTTGATGGAAACCGGATCGGGAAAAAAAGACCCGTCAGGACAACAGGAGAAACAGGAATAGGGGATCATATCCGGACTTTCAGGTTTGCTGGCGGGCCCTCCGGTGCTATAGTTTGGTTGAAGTTTCATTAATTCGTTATTTTGGCGGTTTCGTGTCGCGCGTCTATCGACTCATCTCGTGGTTGCTCATTCCGGCATTGCTGGCCAATCAGGCCGCAGTGTGTTGTGCCCACTCGCACACGGGTTCGGCAACGGAGGGGCATGAGACGCATTCGCATTTCCATTTTTTGTCTGCCCCCTATGACCATGTTGCCCCTGATCATGCACCCCGTGATCATGCCGGTCACATACATGCCAACAACGGTCCAGTGCAAGGGCCTGAAAGAACTGCCCCTGCCGAATCTGCCCTGAGTTGTGCGCAGGCACCCGGGTTTCCCTTCGGGGATGGCGTCCGTGCAACGGATGGGGGACGTTGCGGCATTCCGGATGATCCGGGAATAGTTGTGTTCGCCGCGGTCGATTTCCATGGTGAAGCGGTCTGCGTCGTCGATCAACCGATTCAGGCTGCTGGTCGGTTAGATTTGCCCAGCGGTTCCCAGACGTTCACCTTCGTGTTGCCCTCTGATGTGGTTCCGCGAGTGGTCCGGGCGGACCAGCATAAGGTCGGACGAGTTGCCGCGCCTGCGTATCCCTCGCCTTGCGCCATCTGGCTGCGAACTCTTGCGATTCTGATTTGAAGTCGGGTCCATTCTCCTGTTGACCTGTTAGCGCCCCATCAAGGCCATTGCAGTTCGCGCTGCCTGTTTTTTGAAACGCGCGGGAACTGCTCCGTTCTCAACTCCCGTGAACTGTCTGGAGCTCCCCTTTATGCGCAAGAACCTCAATACCCGGGTCAGAAACTGGATCGTCCAGATACTGGTCATCGCCGGCATTGGGGCCGGAGTCTGGTTCAGCCGTGACGCGTGGTTGCCGCTGGTGCGCGAAAGTCCCGGGGCCGAAACCGATGAAGACCGCAATGGTTCTCATGCCGAAGAACCCAAAGTCGTCCGGCTCAGCCCCCAGGCCCGATCGAATTTGGGGCTGGTTTCCAAATCCGTTTCGGTCCAGACCTACTGGCGAAAAATCCAGATTCCGGGAGTCATCGCCGACCAGCCCGGATCGTCCGACCGCGCGATCACGGCACCGCTGGAAGGGATTGTCGAGCAGGTTCACGCGTACGAGGGGGACATTGTGCATCCCGGGGGGAAGCTGTTTACGCTCCGGTTGATCGGCGAGTATCTGCAAAAGACCCAGTCGGATCTGTACAAGGCCACCCGCGAAATCGAAATTCTCAACAGGGAGAAAATGCGGATCAATAATCTGGCCACAAGCGGAGCGATCCCCGAAAAACGCCTGATCGAGCTGGACCAGGACATTTCCCGTCAAAAGGTGCTGGTGGAGGCCAGCCGGCAGGAACTCATCACGCGTGGACTGAATCAGGCCCAGATCCGGCAAATCGAAGCGGGTGAATTTCTCAGAATCGTCGATGTATTCGCTCCGGAAGTTTCACCAGCCGAACCGGACGCCGCAGTGGACTCGTCCGCGGCAGCGGATTTTTTCGAAGTGCAGAATCTCGGTATCGAACTGGGACAACAGGTTGCCACGGGCCAGTTGCTGGCCGTTCTGGCCAACCACAGTTCGCTGTATGTCCGGGGAAACGCCTTCAAAAAAGAAGCCTCCAACCTGGCGCGGGCCGCCGAACAGGGATGGCCCGTCGAGATCGAGTTTACCGAGGACACCGCCAGAAACTGGCCGGAGCTGGACCAGGAATTTCGCATTCGCAACCTCGCCAACACGACTGATCCCGAAAGCCGCACTTTCGATTTCTATATTCCGCTGACCAACCAGTCGCGCATCTACGAAAACGAAGGGCGCCGATTCATTTCCTGGCGATTCCGGCCTGGGCAGCGTGTCCGGATTCAGGTGCCGGTAGAGCAGTTGACCAACGTTCTGACTGTTCCCTCCGCCGCGATCGCACACGAAGGGCCCGAAGCGTTCGTCTTTCAACAGAACGGCGACCTGTTCCGTCGGATTCCGGTTCGCGTTGTGCACCAGGACCGCACGCATGTTGTGATCGCCAACGACGGCGGCCTGGCGCCGGGATTTTACATAGCCCAGGGTTCGGCCGCATCGCTGAACCGGATTCTCAAATCCCAGGCTTCTGCCGGAGCCCGCAACGATGTGCATGTTCACGCTGACGGCACGACCCACGCAGCACATTGACCGACCCCCACCCCGCTGACCGGAATCCTGTACCCCAGGCCAACCATGCTTAACGCCGTCATCCGACTGTCGCTCCGATACCGTTTTGTGGTCGTCGTTCTCAGCCTGATCCTGATGGTCTATGGATCGTATCTGGCGACCACGATGCCGATCGACGTGTTTCCGGACCTGGACCGGCCGCGGGTGATTCTGCTGACCGAATGCCCTGGACTTTCGACCGAAGAAGTGGAATCCCTTGTGACTCATCCGGTCGAAATCGCACTGCTCGGAGCCAGCGGTGTTGAAGCCGTGCGCAGTCAAAGCACTGCCGGATTGAACGTTATTTACATTGAATTCGGCTGGGAAACGGAAATCCGGGCCGCGCGACAAACTGTTCAGGAACGACTGTCGACGCTGGGCGGACAGTTGCCTGCCGGGATTACGCCGCAGATGACACCCCCGTCATCAATCATGGGACAAATAGTAATCGCCGGGATGTATCGGCAATCGGGTCCGCACGGTGGGCAACTGGCAGCAGTGGAAAAGACCGAATGGATGGCCGAACTGACTGGCCGCGAAAGCGGATCGCCCAGCATCCAGG
This sequence comes from Pirellulaceae bacterium, assembly GCA_041752775.1. Lineage (GTDB taxonomy): Bacteria > Planctomycetota > Planctomycetia > Pirellulales > Pirellulaceae > BJ22. The sequence continues at coordinate 4,333 of JBGSVU010000601.1, forward strand.
TTTGGCATCCCCACCAGGACAACAGGCACTCTCCCCAGTCCTGGCAGCAAGTCGAACTGTCGGATTTCAATTTGCTAACCGGGGATCCGGCGGAAATTGCATCCGGTGAAGTCAATGCGACGCTTGAGATTGCTGGTCAGACCTGGCCCGTCCGGTTTCCGACC
>JBGSVU010000602.1:0-11947 GCA_041752775.1 Pirellulaceae bacterium
CAACGTCACCGCGTCGCTGTAGTTCAAATAGTTGAACCGGCGGACCTTGTACGGACAGTTGTTGCCGCAGTAACGCGTCCCGATGCAGCGGTTGTAAACCATGTCGTTCAAACCCTCGTCGGAGTGCGTCGTCGCAGCCACGGGGCAAACCGTTTCACACGGCGCATTTTCGCAATGATGACAGGTCACGGGCTGGATCGCGATCTGGTACTCGCCCGAAGCCGCCGCTTCCTTGCTGTACATGTTCTCGCCGAAATAGCGGTCGACCCGTAACCAGTGCATTTCGCGTCCGCGCCAGACCTGCCACCGGCCAACCACCGGAATGTTGTTTTCGGCCTGGCAAGCCGTCATGCAGCTGCTGCAACCCGTGCAGGCATTCAGGTCGATCGACATGCCCCACTTGTTGAACAGCTGGTTGTAACGGCCACGCACCGGATCGCTCACTCCCGGCGTCAGGTCTTTCAACTCGTGATGCAGCGTGAAACCCTGCGGCCACTGGGCTGCACCATGATCGCCGTGCGCCGCACCTTCATCGTGGCCAGCCTGGTCGTGCGCCGCTTCATCGTGGGCAGCTTCATCGTGACCCGCTTCCACGGCACTGTCCGGCTCCTGAACCCGGACGCTGCCAACCTGCGTCACCGCAACAGCGCCCAGGACCGGCAGACTGAATTTGCCCGACTGGCTGACGTCATGCAGCGGTGCAGCAGCTTCTGCGCGAGCTGCGTGAGCAGGGTCGGACGGATGAGCCGCCATGAATTCCGTGAAACTGGCAAAGCTGCCTTCGCGAATCAGCGAACTGCGATTGCCGTTCTCGTTGTCGATGAACATCCGCCGCTGGATTTCGTTTCGGCCCACCGGGTCCGTGGTCCAGATTTCCTGAACCGTCGCGAGCGTGTGCGTCGTGCCGCTACCGGTGGCGCCGACGTCGCGATGAAAGTGCCAGTTGTTCAGATTTCGGGCCGGGCCGATATTGACACCCACCGTTTCAATGCCGACATTCCTGTCGCCGCCGACGCGACCAGCGGCCGTGCGACCATAACCCAGCTCAACCGAAACGCTTCCTTCGGCCTGGCCTGGCGTCACATGCACGGGCAGGCTGAGCGTCACACCGCCGACATCGAAACTGGCCAGTTTATTCTGTTTCAGATTCAGTTTTTCGGCCGTGGCGGGAGAGACCATCGCCGCGTTGTCCCACGCCGCCTTGGTGATGAAATCCGGCAACTCCTGCAACCAGCCGCTGTTGGCGAACCGCCCATCAAACAGCGAGCGCGAAGGAGCAAAAACAAACTCGACCTTTCCGCCGTCCCAGGCCTGGTCCCACTCGCCGCCGCCCGCCGGACCGGAGACTTCCCCGGCCGAAACATCCAGAGGCGCGGCCACTGTATTTGCCACAAAACCATCATGGACCGCCTGATTCCACGCCGCCTCGTCACCACCCGTTACCGTCGCGACCGTTTCCCGAACCAGCTCCAAACCACGCGTTTGTTTCCCTGCAGTTTCCCCGCCAGCCGTGGTATTACCGGCGGATTCGCCAGCCAACCCCTCTGACAACAACTCAATCGTGCTCATCGCCCCAAACAGCGGCGCGATCAAAGGCTGCGCCACACACCAGGATCCATCCCACGACCGGCCATCCCCCCACGATTCCAGAGGATGGGCGACATCGACAACCAGCGACGACACCAGGCTGGTTTCATTTCGGTAAATCGACAGATGCACAACATGGGTCAAAGCCTTGAGCGCTGCAACCAGATCGATGTTGGCCGGAAAATCGTAAACCGGATTTCCACCGAGAATAAACAGCGACTTGATCTCACCCGACTCCAGCCCGCTCATCAGCGTCACGGCCGATTCGAGCGCCGCCGGCCGGTCGGCATCAGGCAATTCCGTGCAGAAAACCGTCTTGCCCAGGTTTCCGAGGTCGGCATTCAGCCTGTGAACCAGCGCGTGGACTTCGGCCGGCTGCCGCTCACCCACGGCGATCGCACCAGCGCCGCCATGATCGACCAGATCCTGGGCCATCGCGACCAGGACACGCTTGCGATAGGGCAAACTGCGATCGACCGCGTCGCCTTTTTTCCGGGCCCTGATTTCCGCCGCCAAAGCCACGACAAAATCGGCAATGGCGCCCGACCGCACCGCCAGGCGATGATCGGCGGAAGCACCGGTCAGCGAATTGTCACTTTCCACCACATACAGGCGACTCATCCGTCCATGATCGACATCGCGACCGGCGGCAAAGCGGCGACTGTTGGACAAACCCGCCGGATCCAGCCCCAACAGGTCCGATTCCAGCGAAACAATAACCTGGCACTCATCCAGTTTGAAATGGGTTCGAACGGGTTTGCCAAAAGCAGCCCGCGCTCCGGCCCGCGTGTTGTCATCGTTGATCGACGACCAGGTAAACCAGTGACCGCCGCGACCCGTGAACTCTTTCTGCAGGCGTTCGAGGGTGGGCGAGCTGGACGGTTCAGACAGAATCGCAACACTCTTCAAATCGGCCTGGCCGAGAATCTCCCGAACCGTTTTACCGGCCTCGTCGCGGCTGACATCCACCATCCGCTCGCCGTCACGGCGCTGCGGCTGACGCAAACGGTCGGGATCGTACAGTTCCAGAATCCGCGCCTGCGTAAAGGAATCGCTGGCTCCCATCGAATCAGGATGCAAACGGTTGCCGTCCAGCTTGATCGGGCGACCGTCAAAGCTGGTGGCACGAATCGGACAGGCGACCCCGTTGAAATCGATCATCGTCGCGTACTGGACCGGCACGCCCGGAATGCGGCCAATGGGCCGAAAAGCATACGGCGCAATCTGCTCTTCCTGATACCGGCATCCCGCCGCACCGAGGGCGAGCGATGCGCCCATCAACTGCAACCAGCGGCGGCGCGAAAAGCCGTCCCCCTGGTCCTGCTCCAAACCGGACAGCGCCGACTGGAATTCAGTCTCGATCAAGTGCTGGCCTTCGGGCGAAGCAGCCATCCGCTCGAGGTCTTCGTAGCGCGGCATGGCGCCGGCCGGACCCGAAATGTCGCCAGCGGCGTCGTGGGACGATTGCGTTTCGGACGATGCTGAATGAATGAATTTGTTCATCGGTGACAAGTCGAACAATTGATTTTTGGGTTGATTTCCAGCTCTTTCACTTTCTGCTCTCCATAAGCCTGTCGCTCCTCGTCGGACGCGTCAGCCATGAAGTCCAGTTGTGTGACCAGTTCAGGATCGCGAATGTGCGGTGCCGGATTGCGGTGACAGTCCAGGCAGAATTTCATCGACAGCGACTTGACCTGCGTCACGACTTCCATGGTGTCGATCCGGCCATGGCAGGAGACGCAACTCACGCCCCGGTTGATGTGAGCACTGTGATTGAAGTAAACGAAGTCAGGCAAATCGTGAACCCGCTCCCACAGCATGGGGTCGCCCGTCTCGAGGCTTGTGCGAATCGGCTCCAGCAAAACGCTCTCGGGGCGAACCACAGCCAGTGTCGCGCCCGGCTTGACCCGGTTGGCACCGTGACAGTTCCCGCAAGTCGCGGTCGGTGGAATCGCCGCCTGGGCAGCTTTTTCAACCGTGTTGTGGCAATAACGGCAGTCCAGCTTTAACTGCCCGGCGTGCAACTTGTGACTGAAAGGAACCGGCTGGCGGGGCTGGTGCCCCACATTCACGATGTCCGGATGAATCCCGACAAACAGACAGGTTGCGAGGTAGCCGCCGAGGGCCAACCCACCGAAGATCAGGACCAGTACGAACCGGTTCACCCAGTTCGGAAATTGAAATTCTTGCATTCCCGGCAATTTCCTGGCGGCGATGTTTTCGTAAAAAACAGCGAATTCGAGTCGATTGTGCCTTGTGCGGTTCGAGGCGCGCAATGCAGAGTCATCGACACACCGCCAGAGTCTAATGCAACTTGCTGAAAACCGTCGAGATGCTTTAGAGTCGCACCCCCAAAAGGGGGGTGTTTATTTCGCGGGGTCGGTGGATTTTGGGTTGGTGTTCGTAACAGGGTTTCGACGCGGCAGTCTTTTGCGATCCAAAACGGCGATCGAATGGCGTTTTTTGGACTGGAACGATTGCAATTGTGTCGCCGTTTTTGGACTTGGGCATCGGGCGGGCGCGGGGACGGTTCTGGCGATGATGGATTGAGCGGGTTCGGACCATGCTTGTCGCGATCGCAGTTTTCGATCAGGCAATCCGTCACAGGTTCCACAGTCGCCAAAAAATGTGGTTGCTCGCGCAAGGGGGAAGTCCGTCGGGACCGCAAACGGGGAAGACTTTTCCGGATGGGAGAAACAGTCCTTTCCAGACTGCGGATTTTTGCACAAATAACCGCGTTCCGGCAATTGAACAAGCACACGCAGGGCAGTAGCCTATCAGCCTGCCAGCCCAAAAGTAGCGGCATGGCGCGAGCCATCCGGTGAGGCGCGCATTAATGTCAAATGAAAAGTAGCGGCATGGCGCGAGCCATCCGGTGAGGTGGGCGGCACAAGCGCATTACACCGTACGCAACTTGCACGGCACCCCGCACCGGGCAGCTCGCGCTGCTCCGCTACCTTGAAAGCGCACCGCACCCAAATACCAAACGAACCGCACCGGGCAGCTCACGCTGCTCCGCTACAAAAAAACTTCGTTTCACATTTCCATTCAAACAAAAAAATTTTCCGGAGAGGATTCCCATGGCTTTTGGTCAGAACCGAACAGGCCTGTTCATCACGATTGACGCGAACATCGGTGCGGGAAAAACCAACGCCTGTCACGCAATCGCTTCGGCGGCGCTGGCTTCGGGGCATAACGCCCGCGTTTTCGAAGAACCGACTCACCACGCCAAATTCGGGCACTTTCTCGGCCGTTACTACGACGACCTGCAAACTGGCAAAAACACCGGCGGCGGTTTTGCAATGCAGATGTTCATGCTCTGCCAGCGATACGAACAGCATCGACTGGCTGTCGAGCAGGCCTGGGGCGAAAAAGGCATGATCGTGATCCAGGATCGTCCGATCTATGGCGACACGGTCTTTGCCACCACCGCGATGGAACGCGGTTTCATGACTCCCGAAGAGTACCAGCTGTACGTTGATGTCTATCGCAACATGAGCCGGGACGTGATGCCGCCGGATCTGTTCGTCTTTCTCGATGTGTCGCCCGAAGAGTGTTATGAACGGATGGCAGCCCGCGGACGGGATGCAGAGGAAGGTGTCCCGCTGGACTATTTGCAACAACTCTATGCGAACTACCAGAAGCTGATCGGCGAGATGCGGCGGCGGGGCGTGCGGGTGCTGACGGTGGACTGGAGCGGGTTTGGTCCGCCCGTGGAAATCTGGAAACGGATCCAGTCGATGGTTGATTCGCACGACAACTGGTACGAGGAGCTCAGCTTTTCGCTGGCCAAAGCCCCCCGCATGCCGATCATGGTCCCGGCACCCCAGGCCGGTTCTGCCGGCGGCACCAGTGCCGGCAGCGCGGCGGAAAGTCCGGCCGTACCGGTTGACGCTGGAACAGAAATCCGTCGCGCACCGCGGTAGTGCCGGGAGGCTTCCCGACGTTAACTTCCGGGCCAGTCGACTGGGTTTTGAAGGCCTTTCCGGATTGCGTAATGACGGCCTGGTATCCCCTGCGCATGCTGAGAAACAGGGCTGAAACACCCCAAATCCGGCATTCTGGGCGGGTTGCGTCCCCTTGCGGTTTTCGAACGCCCAATTATCATTCTGTTTCCAGGGAGCCGTAACACTGACAGATCAATACGGAGAGGGAAATTATGACGGCGCGTCTCTTTTTGGGGCCATTCTGTGGACTGGTCCTGTTTTGCTCACTGGCGGTCGCACAACCGCCGCAACAGGCTTTGGAGCAATTCCGGGCCAACAATCCCGGAGCCCGGTTTTACGGCTCGAATTTCTACCAGCCGACGAGCACTGATGATGAATCACCGGGCGGAATGACCGCCGTGTATGGTACGGTCCTTGCTTTGGGAGAGACTCCCGAACAGAGCGCGTGGAGCCATGTCGATGATTTGCGCGGAGTCCTGGGCGAGGACTTCGGCGTTTTGGTACCCGAGTTGGGTGAAAATGGTGAGATCGCCCGCGGGCTGATGTGGAATCCGGTCACACAATCCCACAAATTCAATGTGATCCGGTTCAATCAGGTCTATCAGGGCATTCCAGTATTCCGTTCCGGAATGGGATTTCTGTTGCGCAACCAGCCCGGAAACCCGGTGGTCATGTCTGGTACTACCGTCAAGGACCTGGCCGATGCCAATCTGGTCATGCCCCCAGCGGGCAAAAATCCGGTGGTCACCCGGCAGATGATCGCCAACGTGAACCAGCTGATGGACGCGGTGCCTGTTGAACGTTCGGTCGTCGTAGGGAAAAAAGCGCCGCAGAGACCTGCGGTTCAGACCAGTGAAGAGCAATTTGTGATTTATGCGGGAGTCGAAGGCCGATTCGCCGAGCCCGAGCTGGCGATTTCCTTTGTTGCCACCCGCGGTTCGATCGCGACGCTGCCGGACTATCACCAGTTCCTGGTGATTGCATCGGCGGCGACAGGAAAAATCCTCTACGAAGAGACCCGGATTTGCCACTGTGCCAGTTGCCTGCTGGACATTCAGGGTACCGTCGCAGGCCGTGCCACGCAGGGACTGAATTCCCTGGAATGTGACCCCGAGTCGGCCGTTCCACTGCCTTATGCCGAGGTCAGCGTGACGGGCGGCAATACGGTTTTCACCGATGCCAGCGGCAATTTCAACGTTCCCCATCCTGGCACGGCCACGGTCAATGTCACTTCGCGGCTGCGGGGTCAGTATTTCGAAGTGTTCGACCAGGCTGCCGGCGACACAACGCCTTCCATTTCGCTCAGCGTTACGCCTCCTGGACCGGCCGCGTTTTTGCACAACCCGACGACCACCAACAACCTGATGACGGCCAACGTCAATACGTACGTCGAAGCCAATGTGGTCCGGGACTTTGTTCTGTCTTATGAGCCCGGTTTCCCGGTGATTGCCAACCAGACGGGGTTTGATATCAATACCAATATCGCCTCATCCTGCAATGCCTTTTACGATGGATCATCGATTAACTTTTATCAGGCGGGTGGCGGCTGCAACAATACCGCCATGGCCGATGTCATCTACCATGAGTACGGACACCATCTGGTCAATGTGACTGGCAACGGACAGGGCCAGTTCGGCGAAGGAAGCGGCGACTCCATCGGGGTGCTGATTGAAGACGATCCGGTTCTGGGACAGGGATTCTCCAATTGTGGAATCGGCATTCGCAATGCCAACAACACCAAACAGTATCCCTGTTCGGGTGGGGTCCATGACTGCGGCCAGCTGATTTCAGGATGTGTCTGGAGTACACGCAATGAGCTGTTGCAGACATCGCCACTGAATTACCTGGACATCAGCTCCGAGTTGTTCCTGGGAATGATGATCGTCCGCGGCACACTGAGCCCTGGACAAAGCACGATTGCTCCGGACATCACCCTGATTTACCTGGAACTGGACGATGACGACACGGACATCGGCAACGGGACACCGCATTATTTCGAGATTGCGGCCGGTTTCGGAGCTCACAACATGGACGCTCCTCCGCTGGATTCGCTCAGTTTCAGCTATCCCAACGGCCGTCCGGAACTGATTCCACACAATGGCGAGGTGGCTTTTGAAGTCGAGATCCTGCCGCTGCTTTCATCACCCCAGCCGGGTAGCGGAAAACTGTTTGTCGATATTGCTGACGGAAATGGATTCCAGGAATATTCGATGAACCAGACGTCTCCCAACATCTACGAAGCCGTTTTTCCAGTGATTCCCTGTGGAACGGTTGTCCGTTATTACGTGACCGCCGACCCGAATGTGGGGACCACCCAGTTCAGTCCTAAAAATGCTCCTGTCGACCATTTTACGGCGCTGGCAGCATCTTCGACCCTGTCGGTTTTCCTCGATGATGGTGAAACCAACATGGGCTGGACCGTCAGCGGCAATGCCACAGACGGACAGTGGAACCGCGGTGTGCCGGTCGGCGGTGGAACGCGGGGCGATCCGCCCACCGACGGTGACGGATCCGGTGCCTGCTGGTTGACCGACAACGTCGCAGGCAATTCCGATGTCGATGGCGGCAGCACGATCCTCACGTCGCCTATTCTGGATGCCAGCCACGACGCCTCTGAAACGGCGCTCATTCGCTACTGGAGGTTTTATTCCAACAACAACGGCTCCGACCCATTCAACGACGTCTTCGTTGTCGAAATTTCCAATAACGGTGGCTCGTCCTGGGTCACTCTGGAAACAGTCGGGCCCACGGGAACGGAAGCCGCTGGCGGGTGGAACTACAAAACCTTCAGAATCAGCGACTTCGTCACTCCGACATCCAATATGCGGATTCGTTTCAATGCCTCCGACCTCGGTGCAGGTTCGGTCGTGGAAGCCGGCGTGGATGGCGTTGAAATCATTCTGGCCCGTTGCGACGAAGCGGTTGACCCCGTTGTACCCGATGCCCAGAAGTTTCTCGATGGAAGCCCGGCCAGCGGTTTGCTGGCGGATGTTTTCGCCAGTGACGATGTCCGCTACCACCTGCTGCCCACGGCGACCACCAACCTGACCAAACAGAAAATCCAGTTAATTCTGGTGGGTGAAACGGACGTCAACAATCCGGCCAGTTTCGCCTTCCGCCTGGAGTCTGCCATGACCGGCGGTCCACCAGGGGATGTGCAGCAAACGGTCGAATTGTGGGATGAGTCTGCCGCCAATTGGGTTCTGGTCGATTCGAGGGCCGTCGGCAACAGCGATTCTGTCGTCGATGGTGTCGCCGGTGGGGACCTGAGCCGGTTCATTCATCCGTTGACCGGTGAAGTCATTGCAAGACTGTCCTGGAAAAGCGAGTCGTTTTCCGGGTCGCCTTTCGTGTGGTCCATTGACGTGGACCAGGCGGTTTGGCTGATTGAGTAATTTGAAAAAAAACTGAACAGCGATTGCTGGCCCGCGTTCAACGCATTGTTGAACGCGGGCTTTTCTGTTGCGCCATTTTGGTGCCCAACTATTCCGCCCGGAAAAAAAGCTGCACGTCCGTTGCCAACAATGCCAGGAAGCAGAACCGGCCGGATCGGGGCGGCAACATGGCATGGCGCAGGGATATTCCCGGACTTATTCCGCGGGGCGTTCAGGAATTGCTTGTGGCCGCTGGCCAGACCACCAAACAGCGGCAAATCAGTCCTTCGGTACAGAGGTCCCAAATGGCGTCAGATTTCGGTATGTCAGCATTCTGCGAACACGAAACCACTCTTTCAGGTGGTTTTTCCGGCTTTTTTTGGCGAATTTCCGTCTTGGGGCTTTTGTGGGGGAGCGCCATGAGTTGAAATGGCATTGGGAACACAGAGCAGAGAGGTTTGGAAAATGCGGAAGCGACCTTCCGCAGAGGATGGAGCTGCGCCCCGTTTCTGGAGAAAAATCCGTGAATTGTACAGATCATCGCCTCAGCCGGAGAAATCTGCTGACGGTGGGAGCCGTTGGTGGGTTGACCCTTTGCAACTTTTTTCGAATCCGGACGGCCCAGGCCGACCAGAAACATTACGAGTCGGTGGAGGGAACGGCGAAGAGTGTGATTTTCATTTTCCTTCCGGGTGGCATGTCGGCCCAGGAGTCGTTTGATCCCAAACCCTTTGCGCCTCTGGAGTATCGCGGGCCGCTGGGCAGCGTCGAGACTCCGATTCCGGGAGTTCGTTTCAGCCAGTTTTTGCCGCGCACGGCGGCGATCGCCGACAAACTGGTAACTTGTCGGTCGATGACGCATGGCGAAGCGGCCCACGAACGCGGCACGCACAACATGTTCACGGGGTATCGCCCCAGCCCGGCGCTGCAGTATCCCAGCATTGGCAGTGTGGTGGCCCATGAATTCGGCCCGCGCAACAATCTGCCGCCCTATGTTCTGGTTCCGAACCAGCCCAACCCGTATGCCGGCACAGGGTATTTGAGCAGCTCCTTTGCGGGATTCAGTCTGGGGGCCGATCCGGCCCGCGGTGATTACCGGGTGCGTGACTTGCAGTTGCCTGGCGGGGTCGATGAAGTCCGTTTTGAACGGCGCCGCAAAATGCTGGATCTGGTCAATGACCATTTCCGGCGGCGGGAATCGTCGGACCAGATTGACGCGGTCGATTCGTTTTACGAAAGGGCCTACAGTCTGATCAGCAGTGAGAAGGCGCGGGAAGCGTTTGACATTTCCAAAGAGCCGGACGAGTTGCGGGAGGCCTATGGCAAAAACGAAGCCGGGGCGCGGATGCTGCTCTGCCGCCGGCTGGTGGAAGCGGGCGTTCGTTTTGTCACGATGACGTATGGCGGCTGGGATTTCCATGACAACATCCACGCCAACACCGAGCGTTCGATGCCGCCGCTGGACCAGGGTTTTGCCACGCTGATCAACGATCTCGAGTCGCGCGGGCTGCTGGATTCCACGCTGGTCTGTCTGGCGACCGAGTTCGGAAGGACGCCGAAGATCAACGGCACGGCGGGGCGTGATCACTGGCCGAAGGTGTTCAGCACGGTGATGGCCGGTGGCGGACTGAAAAAGGGCCTGGTTTACGGCACCAGCGATTCGACCGGCAGCGAACCCGACCAGAACCCGCTCAACGTGGCCGACTGGGCCACGACGATGTACCACATGATGGGGATCGTTGCGGACAAGGAACTGATGGCACCCGGCAATCGCCCCATCGAAATCTGCGATGGCGGAAAGGTTCTGACTGACATGCTGGCCTGATGCTGAAACGGGTTGAGCGCGCCGAAATCTGTCGGGCCGGATTCAACGGGTCCTGACGGGTTCCGGCTGGTTGGCCCATTGTTTGCACCCAGGCCCAGGCCCCGTTTGGATATTTCAAAATGCTGACTCGCATGGTTTTGTTTTCGCACCCTGTTCCCCGCATGCTGCTGCTGTTGCTGTTGCTGTCCCTGGCGGCATTGTCCGGGATGACGGATTTGGCGTCGGCGTCGGATCCCAAACTCACCACCATTCTGCCGCGTGGAGTGCAGCGCGGGGCTTCGCATACGCTGCGTTTTGTGGGCGCCCGAATCGGTCAGACGCAGGAAGTGTTTTACTACCAGCCCGGAGTCACGTTTGGAGAAATCCGCAAGGTTGATGACAACCAGATTGACGTCGATATCGTGGTGGCCGCGGACTGTGCGCCGGGCGAGCACATTGTCCAGTTGCGAACGCCGCGCGGAATTTCCGACTACCGCTCGTTTTATGTGGGGCTGTTTCCATCGGTCGATGAGGCCGAACCGAACAACAGTGCAGAGGAGGCTGAAGCAGCGGGGCTGACCGCGCTGAATGTGACTGCCTGTGGCACGATCACCAGCGAAGATGTCGATGCCTGGGTCGTGGAGCTGGCCGAAGGGCAGCGGTTGTCCGTTGAAATCGAAGCCCTGCGGCTGGGTTACATTTTCGATCCGCATCTGAGTATTGTCGACGAGCGCCGTTTCGAAATTGCCAGTTGTGACGATTCGCCCCTGTTCAAACAGGATGGCATGCTGTCCGTGCTGGCTCCGGCGGCCGGCAAGTACACGATTCTGGTGCGTGACGCGGCGTATGGCGGAAATGACAATTGTCGCTACCGGCTGCACGTTGGCGACTGGCCCCGGCCGACGGCGGTTCTGCCGGCGGGGGGTGCGGCTGGTGCCACGCTGGACGTCCGTTTTCTTGGCGATCCCAAAGGCGATTTCGCCAGTAGCGTGGTTGTCCCGGCAGCAGATTCCCGGGTGGGTGGCGTGATGGTTGCCGATGCGGCGGGTGTGATGGCTCCATCCGGTTTTCCTGTTCGAAAAATTGATTTGCCGAACCACATTGAGAATGGCCAGCAGTTGAGCGAATGGCCGGCGGAGTCGGCCCTGGCGTTGCCCGTCGCCCTCAACGGCGTGATTGCTGCCGAAGGCGAGTTCGACTGGTATCTGTTTTCGGCAAAAAAAGGCGAGATCTGG
>JBGSVU010000603.1:0-12831 GCA_041752775.1 Pirellulaceae bacterium
TCCTCGTCCGTCGAAAACTGGGAATTTCGAGTTCGTACGTCGAAAACCAATGTCCTATTCGTACCGACACAAAAAAACCCAGCCCGGTACAACCTGGGCTGGGTCATTTTCGTGCGAATCAAACGCTCAATTCGGCAATGGCAATACTAGCGGCGACGGCGAATGGTCAATCCGACCAGACCCATACCTGCCAACAGCAGAGCCGAAGTTGGCTCAGGAATGCCGGTTGAATTGAAAGACAGAGTCCAACCCGTGATGCCACCCACATCCCCGCCGGCACCGTCAGTCATGAACAATGTCCAAGTTCCGGCAGTGTTTTTTCCGTTGAAAAATGCGTCCAGCGATGTGAAAGTACCGGACAAAGGTCCCGTAGACCGGTAAGATCCGGGAGTAACCACACCAGCACCAGCCTGTGCGGCAGCTTCTGCCCAAATATCGCCAGTCGCGGAATCGGTGAATGTATAGTCACCACCGAAGTCGGACGAATCGCCAACGCCCGGTCCAGTCGTATCTTCGATCTCGAAAACCAACGTAGTTGAACTCAAGTCAGGAGCAATGATTGTTGCGGCAATATCGCCAACCCAAGTGTGGGTCATTCCCTGCAGAGTGAACGAAGCTCCACCGGTAATAGTCTCACTGGCACCGATAACGATGGTTGACGAAGCACCCAGAGGGTCATTGTCAGGAATCGCAATACCAGCACCCGAACCGGAAACGTCAGCACGGGCTGTGCTGAAACCGGCAATAGCCAAAGCCAAACTCAAAAACAGAATCTTCTTCATGGCGAAACTCCAGAATTCCAAAAACAGAAAGAGACAAACTTGACAAAAGTGGTCTGACTATCCTGGTCGCAAAAGATGTCAAACAAGTAAGCTCCCAGCTTAACGCAAAATTTGCCGCATACAACCGTTTGTAAGGGGTGGACAGCCTGGAAAAGTGAATTTTTTTTGATTTTTTGGCAAAAAACCAGCGTTTCCCAGTGATTTTTGCTGTTCTCCTGTTGCCGGAAATCTGCAAGCTGGTTTTCCGGCACCTGACCAAATGCCCCGGATTTCAGTGCCTGTCCCCAAAGGGGTCTGACTCCCTCTGGCTTTCCCTGGCTTTCCCTGGGTAGGACTGGTTAGGCAGTTATGTCCGGATTCCACGCCCACCGAACAGGCCAAACTGCAGAAATATCTTTACGAAATTGCCGTCAAACTCGGCGAAAACAGGCCAGCCAGGAATTAAGGGATTGGCCGCTAAAGCCCCCTTTAGCGTTCCCAAATGAAAATTGCAGAATGCCTGTAACCAAAGATTCTCACTGACTGCTTCACCGGTTGCGGAATTCGCTGTGGACTACCTCGAGTCTTCATTCTGTTTGGAGACCGGGCAGGAACTCACCCGAGTTTCAGGCCCGGAATCAGGCTGCTCGACCCTGCGGATGCACGCTTCCAGATTCGCCTGGTGACCCAAGTAGATCAAGCCCCTCCAGAAAGCGGGCTGTTGCCCCCTGACTGTTGAGAACCAGTTGTCGGGCAGAAATTCCGCACTGTTTTCGAAGGGCCGCATCCGAATGCAGACTGACCAGAAACTGGGACAATTCGGCCGCATCACCAACGATGACCGCGCCCTGGCGGGCCACCAGTTGCTCTACAACATCGCGGAAATTGGCCGTCTGCGGGCCGAAACAGACCGGCACGCCGAGCGCTGCCGGCTCGATCATGCTCTGTCCACCCCGCCTGCCCATGCTGCCGCCCACATAACCGGCAGTTGCCAGTCCCCACCAGGCTGCCAATTCCCCAATGACGTCGACCACAATTACTTCTGCCGGATTCTCCGAGGGCCGCTGTTTCCGGGAACGCCGGGCAAAAGGTAACCCCTGTGCCCGCAACAATTCGCAAAATGAATCGGCGGTGTGCGGGTGACGTGGAACGACCACCAGCCGCATCCCGGGAACCGACTCCCGCGCGCTCAACCACGCCGACAGAACCATCGCATGTTCGTCCGGCTGGGTGCTGCCTGCCACAAACACCGGCAGTGTTCCGTCGATTCCCGTCTCTTCCGCCAGTTGCCGAATGGCCGGTGCGGTCCGGTCGGTGTTCGCCCCGTCGAATTTCAAATTGCCCGTGGTCCCAACCCGTTCCCGTGGCACGCCCAGCGCCACGAATCGCTCCGCATACGATTCCGTCTGGGCGCCGACGAAAGAGAGTCGTCCGAACATGGCCCGCACCAGAAAAGCAGCCCGGCGATAATTCCGGAAACTGCTGTCGCTGATCCGGGCATTGGCGACGGCCACGGGCGCTTTCTCCCGCTGGCAAATTCGCAAAAAGTTGGGCCACAGTTCCAGTTCGGCGAGAATGACCAGCTCCGGCCTGACGCGCCGCACGGCACGCCGAACCGCCCACGAAAAATCGAAGGGGAAAAAAAAGACATTTTCAACACCCAGCCTGGCTACTGCCTGGTCGAATCCGGATTCCGTAGTCGTCGAAACGACCATCCGGTGTTGAGAATATTTCACCGCCAGTTCGCGCATCAGTGAGGGCAACAGGTTGACTTCGCCCACGCTGACGGCGTGCAGCCAGATCACTGCTTTGTTGCCGCCCGAAAAAACAGGTGCGGTTCCGAAAATCTTCTGGGCCAACCCCCGCCGGTTTTTTCCATAGCGGACCCGGCGCCAGACCAGCCATGGGGCCGCGGCGATCCATCCCGCAACATAAATCAGATCGAACAGGAGCACCGGAGTCCTTTCCTGAAAATCACTGCGTTTCCATGCACGATGATGTCTTCCACCGCAGATGGTCATCGGTGATGGTCGCAGTGGGCGGCGTCCGGAACCGAGTTTTCGGCGGACGGAAGCGTCTATGGTACGCGCTACGTCAGGCTCTGCTGGTCAGCCCGCATGCAGCAGGATTTGTATTTTCGGCCGCTGCCGCAGTGGCAGGGGTCATTCCGGCCCAGACGGCTTTCCCGGTTCCGGATTGGATCGACCTTCTGGTCTTCGCCCGATCCCGAATGCGACATCTCGATCGCCTGCTGTTGCTGGCGGGCGATCTCACTGGGAGCAACCTGCTGCTGTTTCGGCTGTTGCTGGAGTTCGGGATGCGTGGCCCGCTGGTTGACAAAAGTCCGGCTGACGAAACCGTCACTGAACTGTTCCATGCGGAAAATCAGGTCGGTCACCCGTTCGTCAATGGAATTCCAGAGTGCTTCGAACAATCGCATGCCTTCGCGTTTGTATTCGACTTTGGGGTCGAGCTGGGCGATTCCCCGCTGGCCGACGGCGCTGCGCAGGTAATCCATCGCGAGCAGGTGGTCTTTCCACGCCGAATCGACGACTTCCAGCAGCACCAGCCGTTCCATGCGGCGCATTTCCGGGTGGAAATGGTCTTCGACGATCGACTCCAGCCGCTGTTGCAGGGCTTCTTCTTCCAGCCGGTTGATTTCTTCCACGGGCAGTTCCGTACCGGCGTGATCGTTGAACCACTGGGCCAGTCCGTTGGCGGCGCCGTTGGCGTCCTTGAGAGGGATTTTTCCCTTGCTCGCGAGGTCGCTGATTTTTCTGCGCAGTTCCTCGACCGTGTCGCGGGCCCGCTGCTGGGATTCCGTACTGCGTGATACGAGAATGCCCCGGATTTCGTCGCGCGGACAGGATGTGAAATCCGCGCGTGTGATCGGAGCGTCGAACCGTGTGGCCGCCCATTCCGCCAGCCCGTCGCGGTCCAGTTGCGGCTGGGTCGGCGTCGAGCGGTCGAATTGCGACAGTCCGGCAATGACCGGGTATTCGGCTTCTTTCTGGTCGTAGCGTTCCTGGGCCCGCTGGACGATCGCCTGGGTCACTGCCTGGGCGTCTGTGGCGTCGTGGAGGCTGGAGGGATCGATTTCCATGCCGAACTTGTTGCGAACCCAGTTGAGCGCAGTGCGCAAACCGTAGTCCTTTTCCAGCATCGGCCGGGCTTCGTCGATTTCGGTGCGACGGACTGATTCGCGGGCCCGTTCGAGGATCAACTCGTCGATGCGGTCGCGACCGGCCTGTTTCAGTTCCGATTCGCGAAAATTCAGGTTCCAGCGGACGTTGGCAAAAGAGACCATCGCCTGCCAGTTCCATTCGGATTCCTCTTCGTTGCGCGGCAGGTTTTCTTCGATCGCGCCCAGCACATCGGTTTCGGCCCGCCGCTCGGCTTCGTCCCGCGCGATATCGACAGCTTCTTCGAACGTCGCGTTGCGGAAACTGCGCGGATCGAGTTCCACGGACAATTTGTTGCCGGCATAGCGGGCAAAGGACTCGGCTCCAAAGGTGGGGGCCAGCACACTGCCGAGGACTTCCTGCACCTGCCGCCGGATCATCTCGACGACCATCTCGCGGCAACTGGCGCCATCGAGGATTTTCTGGCGGAAACCGTAAATCCGTTTGCGCTGTTCGTCCATGACTTCGTCGTATTCGAGCAGGCTTTTGCGAATCTCGAAGTTGTATTCCTCGCGTTTCTTCTGGGCGCTGTCGATGCGGCGCGAAACCATCGCGCTCTCGATCGGCATGTCGTCCTTGAACCCGCGCAGCTCCATCATCCGCCGCACAAACGGACCGGCAAATACGCGGATCAGGTCGTCGTCGAAACTGAGATACAAACGGCTGCTGCCGGGGTCGCCCTGTCGTCCGCAGCGACCGCGCAACTGCAGGTCGATCCGGCGCGATTCGTGCCGCTCGGTACCGATGACGTGCAAACCGCCCAGCTGTTTAACTTCCTCCCCTTCTTCTTTCATCCGGTTTTCGAGGGATATTGATTCGACCAGCTGGTCCCATTCTTCGGGGGGGACTTCCAGCCGCGAGGGGTATTTGTCCTGCAAACGGGCCCATGCCATCGATTCGGGATTACCGCCGAGGACAATGTCGGTGCCGCGGCCAGCCATGTTGGTGGCGATCGTGACGGCGCCCCGACGTCCGGCCTGGGCCACAATTTCGGCTTCGCGTTTGTGATTCTTGGCGTTCAGGACTTCATGCCGGATTCCGCGACGCTCCAGCATGGCCGACAGCTGTTCGCTTTTTTCGATGGAAACGGTACCGACCAGGATCGGCCGTCCGCGATACTGAACGGTTTCGACGTCGCTTTTTCTGAAGGTGTGCTTCTCGCCGCTGTCGCTGTCGGCCAGAACGATTTCGGTATCGTCTGCCCGGGAGATTTTGCCGGTGTAGAGTTCACCCTTGCGGGTGCGGACCAGGTCCCATTTGTGGTAGGCCTCGATCTCTTCAGCGACTGCTTTCCATTTGAATTTTTCCGTACTGTAGATCACGTCGGGATAGTGAATCCGCTGGGACTCGCGATTGGTCGGGATGGCGACGACATCCAGTTTGTAGATTTTCCAGAACTCGTTGGCTTCGGTCATGGCGGTTCCGGTCATCCCCGCCAGTTTGTTGTAGAGTTTGAAAAAGTTCTGCAGGGTGACCGTGGCGAGAGTCTGGGTTTCTTCCTTGATGGTCACGCCTTCTTTGGCTTCGACGGCCTGGTGCAGCCCGTCGCTCCACTGGCGGCCTTCCATTTTTCGCCCGGTGAATTCGTCGATAATGACGATCTTTCCGTCTTCGATAACGTAGTTCACATCGTTTTTGTAGAGATGCTGGGCCTTGAGCGCATTGTCGATCAGATGCGGCCAGTCCATGTTTCCAACGGTGTAAAAACTCTCCACACCGGCCAGTTTCTCGGCCTGACGCACGCCGTCGTCGGTCAGCGTCACGGTGTGGTCTTTTTCGTTGACAATGTAGTGGGTTTCACGTTCCAGACTGCGCGCGATCCGGTTGGCGTCGGCGTACCGGTGTGCGTCCTGGTGGGCCGGGCCGGAAATGATCAGCGGCGTACGGGCTTCGTCGATCAGAATGTTGTCGACTTCGTCAATGATGGCAAAATTCAGGCGCCCCTGGGCCTGCTGGTAGGATTTCGGATAGCGGTCGTCGCCCCGCGCAGCCGGTCGCATGTTGTCGCGCAGATAGTCGAATCCGAACTCATTGTTGGTTCCATAGGTAATGTCGCAGGCATAGGCCTGTTGCCGTTTGCGGTTGCCCTCCACCCCCTGCATGTCCCCCTGAATCGCACCGACTGTCAGCCCCAGCCCCATGTAGAGCGGGGCCATCCATTCCATGTCGCGGCGGGCGAGGTAATCATTGACGGTAACCACGTGCACGCCGTGGCCCGAAATCCCGTTAAGATAGGCCGGCAGGGTGGCGACCAGGGTTTTGCCTTCACCCGTCACCATTTCCGCAACCATGCCGTTGTGCAACACCATCCCGCCCACCATCTGAACGTCGTAGTGCCGCATGCCGAGAAATCGTTTGCCGCCCTCGCGCACCAGGGCAAAAGCTTCGACCAGCAGATCATCGAGGGTCTCGCCATTATTCAGGCGTTTCCGGAAACTTTCGGTTTCTTCCTTCAGCTGCTCGTCCGTGTAGGCTTCAAATTTCGGCTCCAGCGCCGCAATCGCGTCAACCTTGGACTGCATCTTCTTGATCGCGCGGGCATTGGACGACCCAAAGAGGCCGGTCAGTGTCTTCTGAAACCAGCTGCCAAAACCGCCAAAAAAGACGCTCAATACGTCCCAAATACGTTCAAAAATTTTGTCCATGGACGGAATGATCCGGGGAAAATGGAACCAGGCCAGGTGCCATTCTGGCACTGGAATCAAATGAAGTGTCAGGCCGCTGTCATGCCGCACCCGAATGGAGCCAGCAGCCCCAAAATGTGTAAAATCCGCCAGTTAACAGGGTATAGTTCGCCGCCCCAGGGGTCAACGGAGATTGAGCGTGACCCCAGCCCGCCGACACCGCGCCCAGACCTCTGTCAGGACGTATTGAGCCAACCAGAACAGAAATGCAAGCGGCGTGCCACGAGCATGCTGGCAAACTCAGGTACCATGATGAATCGTCGCTCACCAGTCATTCCGCAGGGTTTTCCGATTACCGCAGCCGACCCATCATGAAAAAACAGATCCGCAGCAGGGATATCACCGGACGCATGATCCTGCTGGGCACCGGCACCAGTGTCGGAGTCCCGGCACTGGGATGCTCCTGCCCCGTCTGCACAGGCCGCCGTCCCCGCAATGTCCGGACACGGGCCAGCGCCATCCTCGGCCTGCCCGGCGGCAATCTCCTGGTCGATACGTCACCCGACCTGCGAATGCAGCTGTTGCGGGAAGAAATCGGAATGGTCCACGCCGTTGCCTACACACACGAACACGCCGACCACATCGCCGGATTCGATGACCTGCGTCTGTTCCAGTTCTATCTCGGCAACGCGGTCCCTGTTTACTGCAACACCGTAGTTCGCGACCGGCTGGAACGATCGTTCGATTACGCTTTTGCCGATTCCGAACCGACCCACCCGGGCGCCGTCCCAGCCGTCGAAATCCATTCGGTCGGGCAGGAGCCGTTTGAAGTGCTGGGCGCGACGGTCACGCCGATTCCGCTGGAACACGGTCCAAAATTCAGCGTGCTGGGATTCCGCGTCGGCAACGTGGCCTACTGCACCGATGTCAAAACGGTTCCCGAGTCCAGCTGGCCGTTGCTGGAGGGACTGGACACGCTGGTCATCGACGCGCTGCGACCTTTGCCCCACCCGACCCACATGTGCATCGACGAGGCGATCGACGTGGCCAGACAGCTGCGGCCGCGACAAACCTGGTTCACCCACTGCTCCTGCTATCTGGACTGGTACGAAGTCACCCCAACCCTGCCACCCGGCATTGGCGTTGGCTACGACGGCCTGGAAATCCCGCTGGTCCAGTAATTGGGCCGCTGGCCTTTGGTTGGAAGCCACCAGGTGTGGCGAACTCATTCTCCGCGGGCGTCCCTGGATTTCGCTGCTTCGGCGCGTTGCATTTGCCGGAATTTATCCTGCTCGATTTTTTTCGCCTGCTGGTTGTGAATTTCGTGCAGCACAATCAACTGGGGAGGCCAAATGAAAAAGGCCAGCATCACGACCGGTGCCAGCCGCGAAACCGCTGCCATCAGGAGCAGCGTCGCCAGAAAAACATAGGCCGCCCACGTTTTGCCCGCCGGATCCATGGACTGGAAAAAACCGGACAGCAACGCCAGCCATGCCGGTGCCAGAATGAAACCGGCAAAAACAAGCGGCTGCGGATCGCGCCCCGTTTGCCGGAACCAGCTGGCAAACACGGCGACCGCGAACATCAACGCGATCAGACTGGCGATCCGGAATTTCATTTGACGGGGCCGTTTCAAAAAAACAGGTGTGTACCCGCGGCACACACCTGTCCGGAATTTCAGCTGGCTGGAGTGGCCCGCCCGCGGTTGCTGCGAGACCCTTGTCCCGGCCACAGCACCAGTCCGGCTCAGCATCAAATCGCCAGCCCCATTCTGCCGCGGTCGGGAAATCACCTCCTGCGTTTAACCGTCACCCAAAGCCTGTACGTAGTCGCTGGCGATGTTCAGAACTTCGTCGAGGTAATAATTCCGCCGGATTTCAGACTTGTCAGGGTTCAACTGGTCTTCGATCTGCTGGCGGTCTTCTTCTTCGGCGTTGAATTCCTTCCGCTGTTCATTGAACTTGGACTGGTTCAGCGTCAAAGCCGTCCGGTTCTTGAATTCCACGTACAAATCGATCTTCTTTTGTTCCTGAATGAATCGCTCGTTGGCGGCGACCCGCAACCGCGACTTTTCGGCGAGCTGCTGGATCACACCCTGCGACGTTTTCCCTTCGGAAACAATCTTTGCCGCCGGAATCCGGTCAAACTCAACAGCGTAATCCAGGTCCGATTCGGCCACATCCATCTTGTCGGTGATCGAGGGCAGCACGATGTCGGACAACACGCCGCGAATCTGCGTGCTGTCGCCATTCGGGCGATAGAACTGTGCGGTGGAGATTTTCAGGGCACCGTAATAATTTGGCGGGTTCTCGACGCGGTACACAATGGCGTTCAGGTCCATCATGCTCTGCACTGTGCCTTTGCCGTGAGTCGTTGTGTCGCCCACGACCAGCCCGCGGCCGTAATCCTGAACCGCTCCGGCCAGAATCTCGCTGGCACTGGCGCTCAGCTTGCTGGTCAGCACCACCAGTGGCTTGTTCCAGCTCTTTCCGCGGCGGGTGTCGTCCAGCTGTTCGATCTGGCCCGAACCGTCGCGGACCTGAACCACGGTACCCTGATCGACAAACAGCCCGGTCAGATTGATCGCTTCGGGCAGGCTGCCACCGCCGTTCTGGCGGAGGTCCATCACCAGGGCATCGACACCCTGCTGGTTGAAATCACGCAGGATTTTGTCCACGTCGCGGGTGGTGCTCCGTCCTCCGGAGGGATTGTCCATGTCGGCATAAAAGCTGGGCAAATCGATCACGCCAATTTTCATGGGAGTTCCGTCGGATTTCAGTCCGTTTTCAAAGACACGTCCCTGGGCGGCCTCGTCTTCCAGTTCGACCCTGTCGCGAACGATTTTGATTTCGCGAATGTCAGAACCGCTGGCATCGATCAGTGACAGCCGAACGGTAGTGCCAGCCGCCCCGCGAATCAGCGAGACCACATCGTCCAGCCGCCAGCCGGCGACATCGACCATTTCACCACTTTCGCCCTGGCCCACGCCTGCGATCCGGTCCTCGACTTTCAAATCGCCCTGTTTGTCGGCGGGGCCTTTGGGAACGATCCGCTTGATCACGGTGTAACCATCGTCTTCGACACCCAGCGTGGCGCCGATTCCTTCCAGCTGCAGTCCCATCAGGATCATGAAGTTTTCGAGACTCTTGCGCGACATATAAGTCGTGTGGGGATCGAAACTGGTGGTCACTGCAGTGATGTACATCTCGACGATATCGTCGTTGTCCATCTGGTGCATCCGCCGCGCCGTGGACTTGTAGCGTTTTTTCAGCCGCTCGGCCGGTGGCAGTCGCGGTGGGGCTGGCGTGGAGGTGTTTTCCTCGACAACTTCACCGGCAGCAATTTTGGCGGCCTTCTCGGCGGCCTTTTTTTCGGCAGCTTCCTGCATGGCGGTGTCTTCGGCCATGGCGACCAGCAGGTTGTACTTGATCCGTTTTCTCCAGCGTTCCTTCAGTTCGGTTTCGTCCACCGCGTAGCTGATCAGGTCCGGCTCGTTGACCAGTTCTTCATCGACGGAGAAGTCGTGTTGCTGGTCCAGCCAACCTGTTGCAATTTCGGTGCACTGGTCAACCCGGCGCAGAAAAGTCGTGAAAATGTCAAATGCCGGAGCGAAATCGGCGGCTCGCAACGCGTCATCGAACGAGTCCCGATACTTCGCAAACGCACGAATATCCGATTCCAGAAAATAGGTTTTCATCGGATCGAGCGTCTTGAGATATTGCTCCATGGCCCGCATCGAGATTTCATCATCGATCGGGTGGCTCAGCAGGTGTCGCTGTTCCATCAACAATGTGACCAGCTGGGCCGAACGCTGATCGTTCAGCGATGGTTTGCCGAAGGGCTCTTCCTGGGTCTGGGCCGGGCGCTGGGCGTGTAACCCCGCGGCCTGAAACGCGATCAGGGCGACTGGCACCACCGCCAGACAAATACCCAACACATGGCGGCGAAAAAAATTCATGTTCAGTTGTCCGTAATTCAATTGAAGTGCATTCGAAAACGCGGGATTCAGCTGTTGACCGCAAACGCTCAGGTCTGCCGGGTCGGGCCCGCCGGCCGGATTGCGGCAGATCGTTCGGAAATCTGGCCGCCCGAGCTCATCCGTCCGGCAGCCAGCATCCGTCTGGCGAAACAGCCCTGACAAAATGGTAAAGCCCCACGCGATGCGGGACAATATCGATCCGGTATCCTGTCCGTCGGGGCTCCTGCAACTTTCCTGGCAGAAATCTGCGCAGTTCAGAGCGGATTTCCCGAATCGAAGCAATTATTTGTGGCCAGGTTGTGCGGACAAGCCGCTTTTCCACCGGCCGATTCCGGTTCCCGCAAACGTTCGTCCCCAATTTTCCACCACTGTGGCCATCGCGAACCGGGCAAAATTTGATACCGTGATAGCTGGCTTTCTCAACCCTGTTTTTCAACTTTTCAACCGCATGTTGCGTGCCAGGCAGCGTGTTTTTTCCAGATTTTTTTCGGAATCGCCGTGCCAGCTTACCTCGTCATGAACGCCGGGACCAATTCGGGTGCCCGCTTTGAACTGCACGATTTTGAAGAAAACCTGCTCGGACGCGACTGGCAGTGCCATATCGCGCTGAACGACCCGCAGTGTTCGCGGGTGCATGCCGTCGTGGAAAAACGCGGCGACGAATGGTGGATTATTGACCGCGCCAGCAGCAACGGAACCTTCGTTAACGGGCAAAGTGTCGAATCCGCCCGCGTGGTCCAGGGCAATGAAATCCGGATCGGCGGCAGTCAGTTTCTCTTTCTCGAACAGGCGCCCGAACTGCTCGATAACGATGACGGGTCGCCTGAAGAACCCCTCAAGTCCACCACGATCATTTTTGACCAGTACCACGACACTTCCGACTTTGGGCAGTATACGCTGCGATTCCTCAAAGGCAGCAATATCGGACAGGATGTTTTCTTTCTGTTCCAGCTGAGCGTCAAACTGCTTGGCGTCGAAGACCCCGACCGCGTGATCCGGATCAGCCTGGAACGCCTGATTGAGCGGACCGGAGCCGACGTTGTCGGACTGTTGTGGCTGAATGACGACGCGGAGCTGAAACCCAAAATCGTCATGCCCGAGGACCAGGCCGACCGGTTGCAGCTGAAAAAAGAACTGACCAAACGCGTTGTCCAGGAGAAACATGCGATCCGCGTTGAGTACGACACCAGCGGCAAGGGAGACTCGTTTGCCGACGCGATCTGCGTCCCCCTGATCGCCTCGGGCAGCGACTCGCCCTCCGACCAGCAACAGGTCAACGGTGCCATTCACCTGTACCGACTGGGAAAACGGTTCGACGATACGCATGTCGACCTGGCCAGCGCTCTGGCCAACATCCTGACCCGGGCCCTGCGCCACGCGCACCAGCACGCGACACTGGCCGCCGAACATTCCAGGCTGGTGCAGAAAAGCTGTGTTTCCGGCGAATTGATCGGTGACAGCCCGCCCATGCTGGAGCTGAAATCGCGGATTGCACGCGTTTCCAGAGCCTCGGGCAGCGTGCTGATCCGCGGTGAAAGCGGTGCGGGCAAGGAACTAGTTGCTCAGGCCATCCACAAATCCAGTCCCCGCGCCGACCGGCCGATGCTGTCCGTGAACTGCGCCGCAATCCCCCGCGAGTTGATGGAAAGCCAGTTGTTCGGACACCGCAAAGGTGCCTTTACCAGCGCCGACCGCGACCACACCGGCTGGTTCCAGCAGGCCGACATGGGCACACTGTTCCTCGATGAAATTGGCGAGCTGACCCTCGAAGGCCAGGCCAAACTGCTGCGCATTCTCGAAGGGCATTCTTTCATGCCCGTGGGCAGCAGTGAAACCGTGACCGTCGATGTGCGGGTGATCTGCGCCACCAACCGCGACCTGCAGGAATTCGTGGCTGAGAAAAAGTTTCGCGAGGACCTCTACTACCGTTTAAGCGTCTACGAATTACTGATTCCGCCCCTGCGCGATCGCGGTCCCGACATCCAGCTGTTGATCGAAAGATTCCTCGCCCATTTCTGCAAACAGCATGGCAAACCCTCTCTGACGCTGTCCGACAAGGCCACGCAAACGCTGATTGCCTACCCCTGGCCCGGCAACGTCCGCCAGCTGCGAAACGTGATCGACAGCGCCGTGGTGATGGCCGAAGGCAACCAGCTGGAAGTGGCCGACCTGGGAATTCGCGGCGCCGCCAGCGGTGAACTGGAGTCTCTGCGGATCGACCACTGGGAACGCAAACTGATCACGCGGGCCCTCGAGCGCACAGACAACAACGTCCCTGACGCGGC
>JBGSVU010000604.1:0-4212 GCA_041752775.1 Pirellulaceae bacterium
TTCAAAACTGTTCACACCGGAGGCAAGACCTGGTCGTGGCTGAAGCTGATGGCCAATCCGACAGAAACCCAGCTGAAAGAATACAGCGAAAAAATTTCGACCTTCATGCGGGAAAAACTGCTGACCATCGGCGGCGCCACGACAGCTGCGGTGGCCAGCATCGTGTTTGGCATTATCATCATGATTGTGGCGCTCTATTTCTTTTTGCTGGATGGTCCGGCGATGCTCGCGGCCATCAAACACGTTTCACCGCTGGACGAAGACCACGACCAGGAATTGATCGAAGAGTTTTCGACAGTTTCCCGGGCTGTGGTTCTGGCCACCCTGTTGAGCGCTCTGGCCCAGGGGATTCTGTCTGGAATCGGACTGTGGGTCTGCGGGTTCGAGCAGGTTTTTCTGTTGACCATCCTGACCACCTGCCTGGCCCTTGTGCCGTTCGTGGGGGCTGCGGCCGTCTGGATTCCCGCCTGTATCTGGCTGTACGCAATCGAAGGCCGCCTGGCAGCCGCAATCGCGCTGGCTGTCTATGGAACGCTGGCGATTTCCATGATCGACAATTTTATCAAACCGTGGGTGCTGCATGGCCAGTCGAATTTGCACCCGCTGCTCGCGTTGCTGAGTGTTTTGGGCGGCGTGACGGCACTGGGCCCGGTCGGCATTCTGATCGGACCGATGATCGTTGCGTTTCTGCAAACCACACTGGAAATTCTCAGAAAAGAACTTTCGAAACTCGATATTCCGTCACCCGACGCCGCCACAGATTCCGGCGGGGCGGCTTCGCCCCTGGTTGTTCCGGTGGCGGAAATTTCAAAAAAATCCGACGCCACATCCGCACCTGCATCCCGGCCGTCCCCGGGGAAATTCGGTTTCGGAAAAAAGAAGAAGCGGCGCTGAAAGCTGACGCGCTTCCGCTGAAATCGGTCCTCGCCTGCTTCCTGCGCACGGCCGACGAGCATTTTCCTCTCCCCCCGATTCAGAGGGGTGTGCACGCTGCAAATTCCCCAGTCGTTAAATCCTGGGCAATCGATTCCACGCGAACTTTCCAGTTCCCTCTGTCCGAACCTTGCCGGTCGTGCCGAATCTGATGAAGGCCCTGTTTTTCAGGGTTCTGCGCGTTGTTCGCAGTCTGAAGTCGCGAATCTCACCCAGTCCAGTCCAGAATTCGGTCAGGCAGTTCGACATGAAAAACCCACTCGCAATTCGCCCCAAAACCATTGGCCTGTTGGTCATCGCCGCGGTTTTTCTGATTGAAACGAAGGGCGTGATAGCCCAGCAGAGTGACGGTCAGGGGCAGTTCCGGGTCTTTCCGTGGCGCGTCAATGCCCCCGCAAACCCGTCCGAAGCTGTCAACCAGGTTCCGCGACCGCCTGTGGTGTCGACCAGCACGAACCCGCTGCGTCTGCTGAACGGCAGCAACAACCAGCAGCAGGAACCGGCCGCCGGCGGAACCCAACAGCCCGTGATCAGCAAATTCACGGACCAGGTGCCTGGCGCGCCCTCCGGTGCCTCGGCCGGCCCGATTGAGAACAATCCTCCGCTGTCGGTGCCCAGCAACGCAAAAGACGAGGACGATTCAGAATACTGTAACACCCCGATTCGAAACTACTGCTGTCTGGGTGATGTGCAACGGCTGATACCCTGCCTGCCAGGCGGAATCACGGCGGGTGGTTTTTCGCAGTTCGGATATCACAATCGCGACACGGTGACCTTCAACAACCGGCGCGGAACCGTCAACCCGCACCAGAACTGGTTGTACCTCGACCGGGCAGCCAACGGTGGCAACGGCCGGACCTGGGGTTTCCGTGTCGACGGTGTTTACGGCATCGACGCACCCGACATCCAGGCGATTGGCAATCCACCAACGGGAGCCCCAACAGGATGGGACAATTCGTGGGATCATGGAGCCTACGGGTTTGCCCTGCCCCAGGCCTACGTCGAATACGACAACGTGCTGACCAACGTCAAAATCGGAAAATTTCTGTCGCCGATCGGTTTTGAAGCCGTCCCGTCGGTGGAAAACTTTTTCTACAGCCGAACTTACGCGCGGTATTACACCGAACCCTTTTCGCATACGGGCATCCTGGCCCAGCGCGAAATGCGGCCGGGTGTCACAGGAATCGGCGGGGTGACACTCGGCTGGAATTCGGCATTCGACAACACCGACAACGGTTTCAACCTGATTACCGGAGTCCGGATGAATCCGTCGGATCGCGTTTCGCTCGGTCTGACCGGATCGCTGGGCGACACGGGGTATCGCGGCAGCGGTGTGTTGCAGACCGCGACGGCCCAAATCCGTTTGACCGACCGTTTGACCTGGGGATTTCAGGGTGACTATCTGAATCTGCAGACCAACGATGAAATTGGCGCCACGAATTACCTGTTCTTTTCGCAAAGCCAGTGTCTGGCTTTTGGTGCCCGGCTGGAATGGTGGAAATCGGACCAGTTGTTTGCCTCGTCGCAATCGACATGGGACTGGACGGTCGGTGTCAACTGGCGTCCCCATGCGAATGTCGTGATTCGGCCTGAACTGCGGACGGACTGGGGCGCGGCGACGGACAACGACTGGGAACCGATCATCGGAATCGACGCGATCGTTCTGTTCTAGGCTTTCAGGCCCGAAGGGCTTGCAGGCCTGGCTGGCGGTGTGGCTTGTGGCGGTGAGGCTTGTGGCGGTGTGGCTTGTGGCGGTGTGGCTTGTGGCGGAGATGCTGGCGGCGTAGATTTCAGGTTTCCAGCCGGTTCGCCCAGTTCCAGTACCAGCCAGTCATGAAACTGATCATCGCCATAATTCAGCCGCAGAAACTTGAATCGGTCAAAAAGGAACTGGACGAAGTCGAGGTCTTTCGGCTGACGATCATGGACTGTCAGGGTTTCGGGCGTCAACGCGGCCAGTCGGACGTTTACGGCGGCGACGACTTTTCGTCTCATCTGCGCCGCAAGGTCCAGCTGCAGATTGCCGTGAACGAAGACTTTGTCGAACCGACGATTCAGGCCATCATTCGGGGTGGACGCACGGACGGCGGACAAATCGGCGACGGCAAAGTCTTTGTCTTGCCGCTGGAAGAGTGTGTGCGCATTCGCACCGGCGAACGGGGCGGCGAGGCGATCTGATCCTTTCGTGGATTCCCGCCGGCGTTGTTGCCGTTACTGTTGGTGACAGCACGCGAGGCAAGGTTCATTCCACCGGATCGAGTGTCACTTTGTCATAGACCTCGGCCAGTGGCAGCAGGCACTGGATCGCGTCGAGTGCAATTCGGGCAGAGAGATCCTGGGCAGATGCGAGAGTCCAGTTGCCTTGCGGATTGACAGAGAAGCAGTCCACTGCGGTCCGGTCCTGGGCAATCACCAGGTAATGCTTCAGCGAGTCAAGCGTTCGATAGTGTTCAAACTTTTTACCGCGATCACAGGCTTCGGTTGATTCCGAAAGGACTTCGACAATGACAACCGGGTTCCGCAGGACATCACCGTGATCGTCCAGCAAATCCGGTTCGCCGCACACGACCATCAGATCGGGATACGTGTACAGGCCGGTCGCTTCGATTTTCAGTTTCAGGTCACTGGGGTAGACCAGGCAGGGGCGCTGCCGGAGTTGTTCCCGCAGGAAGGCACCCGTGTTCATCACGATCAGGTTGTGCCGGGCCGATGCTCCGGCCATCGCGAACATTTCACCGCGAAAGAACTCGCTTTTGAAATCGGCCTTTCGTTCTTTCCAAGGTACTCTTCGGCAGTCAGCAGGGTTTTGGGGACTGAAGACATGACGGACCTGGAATTCGGAATGGTTCTATTTTAACCGGTTGGCATGGAGGGTCGCAATTTTTTTCCTGGTGGGCCCGAGGTGCAGGAGACTGGCAGGCGTCACGCACCGAATTTGCCCATTCGGCCGGCGTTGGAAAGAGCCAGCGGCATCAGGTACTTTGCTTCGAACTGGCCCAGCCCGCCGGTGACGGAGTCGGATTCGCTGAAGGCAATTGCGCGGTCGGGCCGGCAGCAGTCGCTGACCAGCAGCGTCGGCACGGGATGCCAGGAGTGGCTGCGCAGGGCGCTGGGAGTGCTGTGGTCTCCGGTCACGATCATCACAGTCGGGTTGAGTTTCATGATCGACGGAATGGCGGCATCGAGTTTTTCGATCTGCCGGACTTTTTCTTCAAAGTTGCCGTCTTCGCCCGTACTGTCGGTGTATTTGAAGTGAAGGAAGAAAAAGTCGTAGTCGCC
>JBGSVU010000605.1:0-3891 GCA_041752775.1 Pirellulaceae bacterium
GGCATCGTACAGCAGAATCAGTGCTGCGGGATTTCCCTGCTGCCGCACAATGTTCTGAAACAGCTGCTGTTCGTCTGGCCAGGGATAGGCGTAAACCAGATCAAAATCGCGCAACTCCATGTCCAGTTCGCCATAGGCCGAAGGCAAATCGACGACGGTTCGAAAAGCGTCGTCACCTTCGGAGGGGTGCCAGCAGAATGCTTCGGGGATAAAACTGCCGTGGGCAAATCGGGCGTCTGGTCCATAGACTTTTGCAAAATCCACGGCGTAATCCACCAGTCTCGGTTCCGATTCGATTCCAAACGCCTCGAATCCCATTCGGCTGGCCATGATCGTGACCACGCCCAGCCCGGAGCCCCATTCCAGCACCGTGGTGATT
Source organism: Pirellulaceae bacterium (assembly GCA_041752775.1). GTDB lineage: Bacteria > Planctomycetota > Planctomycetia > Pirellulales > Pirellulaceae > BJ22. The sequence goes on from JBGSVU010000605.1 coordinate 380, forward strand.
TGCCCGCGCAGGCCGCACAAGGCTTCAAAGACGGCCCGGTAATCGGCGCTGACATAGCCTTCGAATTCGGGCAGTCCCGCCTGGTCGTCCCACAGCGTTTCGGCTTCGGCCCACAACCGGGACAACTCCAGCAGCAGCGACGCGTCGGGGCTGTTGTTCCCGCAGGGAGGGCAAGGTGGGATCGTCACTGTGAAAAGGTTCCGTCCGTCAGGGCTGTGTCGTTGTCCTGGATCCTGTCCCCCAGGGGACCAGAGCCTCGGAAAGGCAGAGAGGGTCAGCCCCCTTTTGGGAATCGGCTCTCAATACCGGGTCAACCCGATACCATGTCCAGTTGTCACATCGCCCTGACAGTCCGTCAATACCATGGCATCAAACCCCGGGTCGGCAGTTACCGGGTTTTGCCCCGGAAACAGAAAACGTAACTGTGCGCGGAACCTGCGGCTGGCAGAATATATAGACCAATTGTCCTCAATTGTTCCACAAACTCGTGAACGATTGCCAGAAAACAGGCTCCACTTTGCGTCGACAGGAGCCTGTTTTCAGCTGACCGGGCGTCAGTTTGCCTGAGCTCCGGAGTGCAAATCGTCGTCGGGTGGTGGGGCGATTGCCGCAGGGGCCTCAAGGGCCGGACGGCGTGGGGTGACGTCGGCCGAGCGGCGTTTCAGTGCCGTACCGGGAACCACAAACGGGCCTTTGGAGTTGTCATCGACGATCCGTTTCAGTTCATCGGCATCGACGGATTCGATTTCAATCAGCCGGTGAGTCAGCGCGACCAGGACATCGCGGCGGGCTTCGAGAATGTAGCGCACCCGTTCGATGGCCTCGTCGATAATCCGTTTGACTTCACGGTCGATTTCGCGGGCGATTCGTTCGCTGAACCGGTGACCGCTGTTGTCGCCGCCGGCTCCTGCGAGGAAGGGGCTGCTGCGATCTTCGTGATAACTGACACGTCCCAGACGGCTCATACCGTACCGCATGACCATACCGCGGGCGATATCGCTGGCGCGCTCGAGGTCGTTGGAGGCACCGGTTGAGATGTCGCCATAGACCATTTCCTCGGCCATTGTTCCGGCCAGCAGAACCTGCAACTGGCTTTCCAGTTCCGACTGGGTCATGAGGAACCGTTCGGCGTCGGGTCGTTGCATCGTGTAACCCAGCGCGGCCAGTCCGCGCGGGATGATGGAGACCTTGTGGACCGGGTCGGTGTTGGGCAGGCTGTAGGCGACCAGGGCGTGGCCGCTTTCGTGCCAGGCGACCCGCATTTTTTCCTCGTCGGTCATGACGCGGTTTTTCTTTTCCAGCCCGGCCGTAACCCGTTCGACGCCTTCGTTGAATTCGTCCATGCCCACGGTTGTTTTTTCCTTGCGGGCTGCCAGCAGCGTTGCTTCGTTGACGAGGTTGGCCAGTTCGGCTCCGCCAAAACCGGGGCTGATCGCAGCGATTTTCCTCAGGTCGACCGTGTCATCCAGTTTGACGTTGCGCACGTGAACTTTCAGGATCTCTTCGCGACCCGCGATATCGGGACGATCGACCAGCACATGCCGGTCAAAACGTCCTGGCCGCAGCAGGGCCTGGTCCAGAATTTCCGGCCGGTTGGTGGCCGCAATCACGATCACGTTGCTGGTCGATTCAAAACCATCCATTTCGACCAGCAGTGCGTTCAGCGTCTGTTCGCGTTCATCGTGCCCGCCGACGACTCCACCGCCCCGCGTTTTGCCGAGGGCGTCGAGTTCATCGATAAAGATAATGCATGGCGATTTGGCCTGGGCCTGCTGGAACATGTCGCGGACGCGGGCCGCACCGACGCCGACAAACATTTCGACGAAGTCGCTGCCAGACAGCGAGAAGAACGGCACGCGGGCCTCGCCGGCAATCGCTTTGGCGAGCAGGGTTTTGCCGGTTCCGGGGGGGCCGACCAGCAGCACGCCGCGGGGGATCCGTCCGCCCAGTTTCTGGTATTTTTCCGGTGCCTGCAGAAAGTCGACAACTTCCTTGACTTCTTCGACGGCCTCATCAATGCCCGCCACGTTCTTAAATGTAATGGCGAGGTCCTCTTCGGCGTACAGACGGCCCCGACTGCGGCTGAACTGCATCGGTCCTGAAGACCCACCCAGCCGCCGCAACATCAGAAACAGCAGCAACAGCACCAGCGAAGCGATCAACAGCGGCAGGCCCACCTTTTCCCACATCCCGGGTTCATCACCCACGCGCCAGTTGGCCGTGGAGCGGTCGAGGATTTGCGTCAGACGGGTGTTGGTGTCGCTGTCGTTGAGTTTGCTGACGGTGAACCGGCCTTTCTGCCAGGCTTCGTTCTTTTCGCCCGGATAGCGGTATCGGACCGATCCGGTGATGGTCCGGTCGCCGACGACGATATCGGTGGGAGCCGTCACCTCGACGCTGCGATCATTATTGTTTCCGGTGCGAATCACGATCGTCCGCTCTGCGGACGGATCGGGGGAACCGCCGGGTTGCCGCAAGCTGCTGCGGCCGGACTGAACAAGGCCGAGAAAATCCGTGTAGTTCATCCGGATCGAAACCGGATTGAGAATCAGAAAAGCGGAAACGGCCAGCGAGATGCAGACGACCAGTGCAAACCAGAGCATGGGGGGACTGTTTTTGGATTCGCCTGAAGGTCGACGCGAAGGCTGTGGATCCATAGGGATGACTCCGGTTGATCGAATGGTGCCGGAACGTTCCGGACAGTGTGGCTGCGGTGCTGGTTGCGGTTTTGGCTGCGGTCATGTTTGCCGCAATCATACCGCAATGTTTTGGCCGGTGGATTGTCGCTGGTGCAAGTCCGGGACTCGACCCGGACAATTTCACGGGCGACACTTTCGCGGGGCCATTTTCCGGATGAACAGAAAATTCCGTGCCGCAGTGGCGAATTGTCCGTCAGGAACAACCGCGGAACCGGATGGGGGCGTGGATGAGGGTCCCAGACAGGCGTGACGGGAGCGGCAATTGTGCTTGTGAACAGCCCGAAAAAGCCTTAAAATCCCGCATCTTCAGCCCCGCATGTCCCGGCCGGCAGATCTTTTTCAGAACTTTGTCCCGAGCCCTGCCGCGAACGGCCGCTGTTGAATCGGCAGTACGGCCCCTGTTGATTTTTTGCACCCACGTTGTTTTTTGAAAACAGTTCGCACCAGCGGCTCCCCATCATCCGGACAGTTTGTTTTCATGTCGGAACCAGGCCAGCCTTCTGCGAAACCCGGTCCGCGAGCTGTCGCGATCCTTGGCTCTACGGGCAGCATTGGCGTCAACGCACTGGAAGTTTGCGCCAGTTTGCCGCAGCTGTCGGTTTGCGGCATTTCCGGCCGATCGAATTTGTCATTGCTGGTGCAGCAGGGAAGGGCACACCCATCGGCCACCATGATTGCCGCCGATGCCGCGATCGCCGGTGAATTTTCCTTTCCGGACGAAATGCGGGGGCGGATCCGAATCGGACCCGAGTCGCTGGAAAGTCTGGCGGGCGATCCCGCGACCGAAATTGTGCTGGCAGCGATTGTCGGCAG